>USSJ01000210.1 GCA_900557285.1 uncultured Clostridia bacterium
CAAGGCTTTCGCCGAGCGTATGCCGTCTTCTTTATTTTTTATCGCGTGCTTCCCGCGTCAGGTATTCTTCCGTCAAAGCCTTGTACGCGCGCGCTCCCGTACATTTCGGATCATGCATCATGATCGGTTTGCCGTACGACGACGCTTCCACCAGCCGTACGTTGCGCGGTACCACGATCTCGAACAGCCGCTTCGTAAAGAATTTGCGGATCTCTTCCGCGATCTGCTTGGAAATCAGCGAACGGCTGTCGTACATGGTCAGTACCACGCCGTCTACGTTCAGCGCGGGATTGAGATGCTGTTTCACCAGCGTGATCGAATTCATCAGCTGGCTCAGTCCTTCCAGGGCATAGTATTCGCTCTGGATCGGGATGATCACCGAATCCGCCGCAGCCAATGCGTTGATCGTCAGAAGCCCCAACGACGGAGGACAATCAATAAATATGTAATCATAATTGTCACGGACTTCCGCCAATGCGTTTTTCAAAACTTTTTCACGGCTGCGCTTGTACACCAGTTCCACTTCCGCACCCGCAAGATCAATGTTGGACGGAAGGATGTCCATGCCCTCCAGCTCCGTCTTTAAAATGTTGTCCGATGCCTTTTCATCATCGATCAGAACATTGTAAACAGACTTTTTCAGCGTACTCTTGGAAAAGCCCATTCCCGTTGTCGCATTGCCCTGCGGATCCATATCGATCAGCAGTACACGCTTGCCCGACGCCGCTATATACGCCGCCATGTTCACACAGGTCGTCGTCTTGCCGACTCCCCCTTTCTGGTTTGAAAACGAAACGATTTTTCCCATTCTCTTCCACCGTATTTCCTGAATTTTTTCCCGGAGCGCTTCCTCTTTGCCGCTCTGCGCCTCAAAAATTTTTTCAGCGCCCCGGGTCTGTTGTTCCTGTTTGTTTCACGTACCGAATGCCCTTTTTAAACCTTCGATCCGTTCCTCCGCGGCCCGCCTTCCGACCTTCCGCCGCTTCACGTATTGTATTTGTATTCCCTTCTCAACTCTCTTTCTTGCCGCCTTCGCCGCTTTCTCCGCCTGCACCGTCTTGCTCTTTGCTTTTCTCCTCTTTGTCGGATTTATCGGCATTCTCGGCTTTGTCGGATTCGCCCGCTTTCGCATTCGTATAACGGCTGAACGGGTTTTCCTGCATTTCCTTTTCTTTCGTGTCCATGTACAGGTACACTTCGTCCACCGTTTTTCCGTCCAACAGCATATCCACTTCGTCCGTGTAAATCGTTTCACGCTCCACGAGGACTCTCGCCATGTTGTCCAGAACTTTACGGTTCTCGGTCAGAAGTTTCACCGCACGGGCATGTGCCGTTTCAATGATCTTATGCACTTCTTCATCGATAATGCCCGCCGTCTCTTCGCTGTAACTGTTGTGTGCTTCCATGTCCCTGCCAAGGAAAATCGGGTTATCTGAACGGTACGTCACCAGGCCGACCCGCTCACTCATGCCCCATTCCGTCACCATCTTGCGGGCAATCTCCGTCACACGCTGCAGATCGTTCGACGCTCCCGTCGAAACATCCTTGATCACCAATTCTTCCGCAACCCGGCCGCCAAGCAATTCACAGACAAGATCCGTCAGTTTGTCTTTCGTCATGTGATTGTCATCGTTGTCCGGACGAGTCATCGTATAGCCTGCCGCCATGCCGCGCGCAATGATCGATACTTCCTGTACGGGATCACAATGCTTGCACAGCTTCGCAATGATCGCGTGTCCGCTTTCATGGTATGCCGTGATCCGCTTATCCGATTCCGTCACAAGACGGCTCTTCTTCTGCGGCCCCAACAATACTTTGTTGATCCCCTCAAACAATTCACGGTTGCCGATCATCTTCTTGTTCGCACGGGCCGTCAAAATCGCCGCCTCGTTCAAAAGATTTTCAAGATCCGCTCCCGAAAATCCGCTCGTCATCCTCGCCAGAATCTTAAAGTTAACATCCGGTGCCAACGGTTTGTTCCGCGCATGCACTTTCAGGATCTGCTCCCTGTCCCGTACATCCGGCAAATTCACGTGGATCTGCCTGTCAAAACGGCCCGGCCGCAACAACGCCGGATCTAGTATGTCCGCACGGTTCGTCGCCGCCATGACAATGATCCCTTCGTTCGTTTCAAATCCGTCCATCTGTACCAGCAACTGGTTCAACGTCTGCTCACGTTCGTCATGGCCTCCGCCAAGCCCCGTTCCACGCTGACGGCCGACAGCATCAATTTCATCAATAAAGATAATACACGGCTGACTCTTCTTCGCTGCATCAAACAGATCACGCACACGCGAAGCACCGACACCGACAAACATCTCTACAAAGTCAGATCCCGATATCGAGAAAAACGGAACATTCGCTTCCCCCGCTACCGCCTTCGCAAATAACGTCTTACCTGTTCCCGGAGGCCCTACAAGCAGTATGCCCTTCGGGATCCTCGCCCCAAGATCGGAAAACTTGCGCGGACTCTTCAAAAATTCTACAACTTCCGCAAGCTCCGCTTTCTCTTCTTCCGCTCCCGCAACATCCGAAAAACGTACCTTTATGTTCGAATTCACACGGGCTTTCGTCTTCGCAAAACTCATCGCCTTGCTGCCTCCGCCCTGCGTTTGCCGTATGATCAGCCAGAATACCACACATACCAGCACAACCCCGATCAGCGGCACCAGATAACTCATGAAACTGCCCGCATTCGGATCTGTGTACGAAACCGATATCCCCTTCGTCGCAACCGCATTCCAAAATGCTTCCGTTACCGCATTGTCTTCTCCCCGCGGCCCCGGTGCCTTGAACTTCACCGTTCCGTCTTTCAATCCGTAGTAAACATAATTGTCTACTTCGATCTCATTGATCTCTCCCTCCAGGATCAGATTGTCCAGATCCGAGAAATCAACCTTCTTCGGCCCCATCAGCGTCGAACTCAATACCACCGACAGCACCAGCACTATCACCACTCCCAGCAAAACCCAGAGCAGTACTTTCGATGTCTTACTCATGTATTGCAATTTCTCCTTCTTTCATTATTATATAATTATATATAATATATATAAATATTATATGATTTCTTTCTTTTTGTCAATTTTTTACGCATTATACCTCTTTTTATCTTTACAGTTTCTTTTTATTTCTCTGCTTATTGA
>USSJ01000211.1 GCA_900557285.1 uncultured Clostridia bacterium
AAACACGTGATCCCTCGTCCTCATTCTGACGTCGAGAAGATTCTTCCCACGCTTAACAAATAATTGCGAGGTAAGGAATCGGGTTGCTTGAATCCGCGCTCCGCCTTCTGGCGGAGCGCGGCGGAAAGCGCAAAAGCTGCGCCGGAAGCGGTGCGGCAGGTTTTGTATACAATTTTTCGGACAATTCAGGAGGATGGCGGCAGTGGAACAGAGTACCATTGAAATGATAACGAGGCTTACGTTGCAGGCGTTGGAACAGCAGCAGAATTCCGGGAGCGGATTTATGGTACCGGTAGGAGTTTCGGCGCGGCATGTACATCTTACGCAGGAACACGTAGAAGAGCTGTTCGGCAAAGGTCATGAACTGCATAAGAAAAAAGATCTTATGGGCGGACAGTTTGCAGCGGAAGAATGTGTAACGATCGTGGGGTTAAAGCTCCGTGCGATTGAGAATGTGCGTGTGCTTGGGCCCTGCCGTAAAAATTCGCAGGTTGAGATTTCCGCGACAGATGCATTGAAACTGGGTGTAAAAGCGCCTATCCGCGAATCGGGCAATATTGCCGGGAGCGCGCCGATCGCACTGGTCGGGCCGAAGGGAGCGATTTATCTGAAAGAGGGATGCATCATAGCAAAGCGGCACATTCATATGTCCCCGGCGGATGCGGAAGCGGCAGGAGTCAAAGACGGTGATGTCGTATCCGTGAAGGCGGACAACGAGCGCGGAACAGTATTCAACCATGTTCAGATCCGTGTTGACAAGAGCTTCACATTGGAGATGCATCTGGATACAGATGAAGCCAATGCGGCGAAGATTTCGACCGGTTCGACGGTGCGTATACTGTAAAGGCCGGAGGAGCACTGAAATGATCATCGGAAAAGTGGTGGGCAGCGTTGTGTCCACGCGCAAGTGCGAAAATCTTGTCGGGAACAAATTCATGATCGTGGAACCGATCCCGAGTTTGAAAGTAATGAACCGGATCGTGGCGATCGACCAGATCGGGGCAGGCATCGGCGAACTTGTACTGGTGGCGCAGGGCAGCGCGGCGCGCGTTGGATGCGGCATGGACAGAGCGCCGGTAGACGCAGCGATCGTTGGTATTTTGGACGAAGGACAGAATTTGGAGTAATTGCAGACCATGGAAATAAAAGAACTGGCCGCACTTTTGCAAAAGAGCGGCGTAGTCGGTGCGGGCGGTGCAGGCTTCCCTACATACGCAAAACTGGATGCCCGTGCGGAAACGATCATTATGAATTGCGCGGAGTGTGAGCCGTTGCTCAAACTTCACAGGCAATTATTGGAAAAGTATGCGGATGAGATAGTTTCGGTATTCCATCTGGTCATGGAAACCGTGGGAGCGAAGGAAGCGATCATCGGCATTAAAAAGGCATATAAAGCGGCTATAAAGGCACTGGAAGGAGTTCTTCCCAAGTATCCCGGCGTACGTTTGGGACTCTTGGACGAAGTGTATCCTGCCGGTGATGAAGTCGTTCTGATATACGAAGTTACACATAAAGTAGTACGTCCCGGCGGACTTCCGATCGAGTGCGGCGTCATCGTTTTCAACGTGGAAACGTTGTATAACCTGTATCGCGCATTAAATAAGAATGAACCGGTCGTAGACAAACTTGTGAGCGTCGTTGCGGAAGTAAATCATCCCGTTACGGTGCGCATGCCTTTGGGTTCGACGGTGGAAGAAGCCGTACAGCTTGCGGGTGGCGCAACGGTAAAGGATCCCGTTTATTTTGTGGGCGGGCCGATGATGGGGAACATACTTCCCGGAAGTACGCCGATCACAAAGACTACGAACGCGATCCTTGTTCTGCCGCAGAACCATTATCTGGTGGAGCGTAAGCGTGCGAACACGCAGGTCATGTTAAAGAGAGCAGCGGCGAGCTGCTGTCAGTGCTCTATGTGTACGGATCTTTGCCCCCGCCATTTGCTCGGGCATCCGATCCAGCCGCATCTGTTCATGCGTGCGGCGACGTGCAAGGATGCGCAGGATCCGAATATCTTCCTGGATACGTTTTTCTGTTGTTCGTGCGGCTTATGCGAGTTGTATTCCTGTTTCCAGGGACTTTCGCCTCGTACGCTGATCACGACGTATAAAAACGGTCTGCGTGCGGCGGGAGTGAAAGCGCCGCAGGTACAGGCAGCGCCGGTACAGCCGGCGAGAGAGCTGCGCAAGGCGCCCATGAAACGTTTGATGGCGCGGATAGATCTGACGAAATACGATGTACCTGCTCCTTTGCAGGATGAGTGCGTAAAGGTCAAGAGTGTAAAGATTCCGTTGCGCCAGCATATCGGGGCACCTGCGGTGTGTGCCGTCAAGGCGGGAGATATAGTGGAGCGCGGGCAGGTTATAGCGAACCCTGCGAACGGTTTAAGCGTTGCGATTCATGCATCCATCACGGGCAGAGTAAGAGAAGCGGACGCGAACAGCATAACGATAGACAGTACGGAGATTTGAAATGAGCAAAGCAATCGGAATGGCCGAATTTAAAACGGTATCTGCGGGTATCACGGCGGCAGATGCGATGGTCAAAACGGCGGATGTCGATGTGATCGAAGCGGAGACGGTGTGTCCCGGCAAATATATTGTGATCATAACGGGAGAACTGAGTGCGGTAAACGCGTCGGTGGAAACGGCGCGGACGCTGCACGGATTGCATTTGATCGACAGTTTTGTTCTCGGAAATCCTGCGGACGAAATTTTCCCTGCGATCTACGGTGCTTCGCACGTCGAGATCGTGCAGTCTTTGGGTATAGTCGAGACATACGATGCGGCGGCGATCATAGTAGCGGCGGATCAGGCAGCAAAGACGGCGGACGTATCGCTTGTGGAGATCCGCCTGGCGCGCGGTATGTGCGGAAAGAGCTATCTTCTGCTGACCGGAGAAGTTGCGGCGGTGGAAGCGGCGATCGCACGCGCACAGAAAGCGGTCGAGCCGCGCGGAATGTTCTTGGACAGTTCCGTTATTGCCCGTCCCGATAAAAAGATCATCGATCAGATTTTGTAAAGACGAATGGTTCGGTGCAGGCAATGTGCCGGGCCTTTTGTTGCTTTTTTCGGAAATATTTGAAAGTTTTGCCGTATAGCCCGGGCGAGGATATCGTTGCGGAAAAAAGAGAAGGGGGATGTTAT
>USSJ01000212.1 GCA_900557285.1 uncultured Clostridia bacterium
GTAGCCTCACTGATGTGGCCTGTCGTGCCGGTCGCAGCGTCTGTCGTGTCGGATGGGGTGGCGCTGGTTCGGGCAAAGCAGTTCGCCGCAGCCTACGCGCTGTTGTTGCCCGAAGCGGAAAAAGGCGATGCTTTAAAAGAGAAAGAGGAAGAGATCGAGCGTCTGCGTGCGCTGGTTCAGGCGCAGGACGGTCAGAATTCGGAAAAGAGCGACGGCTCCGATAAAAACCCGTAAACTTGGATTCGTTCCACACACGGATCGGGTATATATAAAATCTGATGGGAGGATAAAATGACAAAAAGAAAAAGTCTTGCTTCAAAGCTATTTTTGCTGATCGTACTTCTGACGTTGATCAGCTGTTGTTTCTTGGGTAGTACGTTTGCCCGTTATACGAGCGGCGGAAGCGGCACTGCAACGCTGAGCGTTGCAAAATGGAATATCGAAGGGCCCGCGGAAGGGGAAATGGATGTCACGTTCTCAAAATTATCTCCTTCAAAAGACGAG
This sequence comes from uncultured Clostridia bacterium, assembly GCA_900557285.1. Taxonomy (GTDB): domain Bacteria; phylum Bacillota; class Clostridia; order Christensenellales; family Borkfalkiaceae; genus Borkfalkia. Next base: position 505 of record USSJ01000212.1, read on the forward strand.
TACGTATCGACGGCTCGCACGCATTCGACCGGAAGAGAACTTGCCGCGACCATCGTCAACAAGAGCGACGTAGACGCGCTCGTCACGCTTACGGCCGATAACGAACAGCTTACCAATATTTTGGGAAATAGTTGGGGCGATTACAGCGAAGATGTTATCAAGGGGCTTTTTGACATCAAGATCTACACGAATACGGAGAATAATGCGGAAGGCGCCACGGAATATACGTCAGCCGTCAAATTGACGGCGGCTTCAGACGGTACGGCACAAGCCGGCGGCACGCTCTATGTGTATGTGGAAGTGACGTGGACGAGCGATACCGAAGGGGTAACGGGAGACGAGGCGGATAAACGTGATACCTGGGTCGGCGAAAACATTTCGGCGGTTTCCTATACGTTGTCCTATAAGGCAGTGCAGGACAGCGAACTTCCCGTTTCAAATTAAAAAACTGTTTTTTGCCGCGCCCCGCACGGTGTGGGTGCAGGGCGCGGCAGAACATCGTTTTCGGCGGATTGATCCGCGCGGTATGCAGGAAAGGAACAAGGGAAAAAGTGAAAAGCTGAAAGGCGGTATTTTGTATGATGACGGAAAACGAGGATAGGAAAAATAAATTGACGCAGATTGCCGCGGCGCGCTCCGATCGTTCGTTTGCCGAGCGGATGGGGGAGGCCGGATACACGGCCGGCAGGCGTTACGATGCGGTCAAAAACGCGTTTTTGGCGTATAAAAGTTCAGAACGTAAGCCGAAATTTATTACATCGCGCATTTCACGGAGCGGAGAGACGTTCCGAGCGGGCAGGCGGGTATTGGGAAAACTGTGCCTTGTGGGAGGCTATTTGCGGTTGTTTCTCGCCCTGGATCCTGCGCTTTACAATGCAGAAAAATATCATCACAAAGATTATTCGGAAGTTGTGCGGTACGCAAAATTTCCTTTTATGATAAAGCTGTCCTCCGACAGGCAGGTCAGGTATGCGGAAGAACTGATCGGCGAAGTGTGCAGGCAAAACGGTTTTGTGCGGGATGAGGGATATATTGTCAGAGATCAGGCAAATATATTCAAAAAGCCGAAGCACAAAAAAGCTTTGCAAAGCACGGAGCAGTTCCCCGAAATCATAACGGCCATGTCGGAAACGGCTATGACGGAAACGGCTATGACGGAAACGGCGGTGTCGGAAACGGCGGCAGAGGCGCCTGCGGAGCCGGAGGCGATCGACGTCAGTCTTCCGACGAAGGCGACGGTCGTAGACAAACAGGGCGCGAAGATCGGAAAAGTCCGAAGCGGGGTCTGGTTGGATGCGGACGAACAGGAACAGGGTGTTTTCAAAAAAGAAGAAACGAACGTATTTGTGTACGCAGGGGAAATGCGTACGGGATACGTGGATAAAAATGACAATATACTGACGCTGGACGATCAATATGTGGCGACGATCCGTCGGGGCAATCATGTGTGGGTGCTGTTTCTCGTGCTGTTGCTCGTATTGATCACGTTGCTGACCTTTATTCTGACGGCGTATTTTCTCACGAGATCGGGCAATGTCGATTATGCGCCTGTCCTGTTCATAGCGACGGAAGACGGAGAAAACTGGGAAGATACAGAAAATCTGCCCGTATTCATGAACGAAAGGTTCGGAGACAGTAAAATTGCTCCGGGGATGCGGGGCAGTTACAGGTTTACGTTTGAGAATCGCAACGCGAACACATTGCTGTACGGGCTTTCGTTTACACAGACGAACGAATACGGGATCGAGATTGTGTACCGGCTCAAGCGGGACGGTGCATACATAGTGGGCGCAGTCGGATACGTGGCTTTGGATGGCTTGGGGATCGGCGATCTGACCATTGAGCCGCATTCGGCGACGATATTTGAGCTGGAATGGTATTGGCGCGACAATGACGAAGCGGATACGCAGGCGGGTGAAAATTCTGCGGTTTATACTCTTGCGATTTCACTGACGGCACAGGTCAGCGAACGGGCTTAGATATGGGTAAGGTATATAAGGTATTTAAAATTATATTGCGGGCGGTATTGTTGGCCGTTGTCGGGCTGCTGCTCATTTACAACGCTTATATACTGATTGCGCGTTGGCTGTACGGCGACGGGATGCCGAAGATTTTCGGATACTCATTTGCCGTGGTGGTTTCGGGGAGTATGGCGGACGAGATCTGTATCGGCGATTTTATCGTGACGAAAGAGCAGGGCTCGTATTCTGTCGGAGAGATCATTACATTTTTTGACGAAGAGAGCGGTACATACATCACGCACCGCATTATACTGGCGGCGGAAGACAAGTACGCGACGAAGGGAGACGCGAACGATACGGCGGACGATTTCAGCGTACCCAAGAGTGCCGTTGTGGGGAAAGTGGTGGCGGTTCTTCCGCAGTTCGGGAAGACGGTGACTTTTCTGCAAAGTCCCCTTGGTATCTTGTGTATCGTGGGGGGAGGGGCGGTTCTTTGGATTCTGGCAGACATTGTGTCGGAGCGATTGAGGAAGCGGAAAAATGAATGAAAGAAGAAAAAAAATACCTGTCATACGATATCTGTGTTATCTTCTTGCGGTGAGCATTTTGTTTACGGGTGTCACATTTTCGAGGTATGTCAG
>USSJ01000213.1 GCA_900557285.1 uncultured Clostridia bacterium
CTAAATTAGATGCCAGATGTCCTCCGGTTTTTGATATTTTTTCAATCAAAAATTCCCGGATCTCTCCGGCTAATATTTCTAATTCCTGTGGATTCAGTTTTTTTATATCATTTGCCTGCTCTATCTTCTCTAGTACCATGCATAAGCACCTCTAACTTCTCCGATCAATCAGCTCTTCGATTAATTCATATAAGAATTCATTTCGTACCGGAAGGCTCTTTAAACGGTCAATGGCAGATTCTGAATAACGCTTCACATCTTCTTTTGCCTTTTCAAGGCCCTCTAGTGCCACATAAGTATTCTTATGATTCTTTTCATCGGATCCTACCGGTTTTCCCAACTCATCGGTATTTCCCGTAACATCTAAAATATCATCCCGTATCTGGAATGCCAGTCCTAACTCACGCGCTGCTAATTCCACGGTACGCTGCTGCTGCTCACTTGCACCTGCTAACACCGCTCCGATCAGCATTGCGGATTCTAAGAGTGCCGAAGTCTTATGGATATGGATAAACTTAAGGGTATCTGCATCAATCTCTTTTCCTTCGGATTCCACATCTACCACCTGACCGCCCAGCATGCCATAGATACCGGCTTTCTGCGCCAGGATCTGAACAGCTCTTGCCACCGCAGGATTACCGACATCCTGCATCAGGCCTTTGCACGCTGTCTCAAAGGCAAAATTCAGCAGTGCATCTCCTGCAAGGATTCCCATTGCTTCACCATAAACCACATGGGTTGTTTTTCTTCCACGACGATAATCATCATTGTCCATCGCCGGAAGATCGTCATGGATCAGCGAATAGGTGTGGATCATCTCGATCGCCAACGCAAAATTGGAAACATCCTGTATCTTTCCGCCCAGCATCTGCGCCGTCACAAACATCAATACGGGACGAAGCCGCTTTCCTCCGATCTTCAGCGAGTACTGCATGCTTTCGCTTAATATTTCCGGTCTGATCTGCAAATTCTTTAGATATTCTTCGAGAATTTCTTCAAATAAAAGCCGCATCTCTTCCATCCTTTGTTCAAATTTCGTTTCCAACTGCTCAGCTCCTCGACGCGGCAATCACCGTATTGTAAAGCAGCATCGTGATCGTCATCGGTCCGACTCCGCCAGGCACCGGCGTAATCAAAGACGCTTTGTCTTTTACCTGCTCAAAATCCACATCGCCGCATAGTTTTCCGTTTTCATCGCGATCCATCCCGACATCGATCACGACTGCGCCTTCTTTCACCATATCCGCCGTTACAAACTTTGCTTTCCCGATCGCAACGACCAAGATATCTGCACCCGCGCATACCTGCTGCAAATTTTTCGTCTTACTGTGGCAAACGGTAACCGTCGCATCCGCGTTCAGCAAAAGCATCGCCATCGGTTTCCCTACAATATTTGATCTGCCCAGAACGACCGCCGTCTTGCCTTTCGGATCGATCCCGTATTTTTCCAGCATCTTCATGACGCCGTACGGCGTGCAGGCAACGATCGTTTCCCGATTCATCGCAAGGTTCCCCACATTCTCCGCACAGAATCCGTCCACATCTTTTGCGGGCGGTATTCTGCGAAGGATCTTCTGTTCATCGATATGTTTCGGAAGCGGCAACTGCACCAAAATACCGTGCACATTTTCTGAGGAAACCAATTCGTCGATTAAAGAAATAATTTGTTCTTCACTCGTCTCCTCGGGCAGATGATAGGAAAAAGATTTGATCCCCACTTCCTCGCACGCCTTGATCTTGTTGCGGACATATACCTTGGACGCCTGATTTTCACCCACCAGTACTACCGCAAGTCCGATATCTTTTCCGCGCTCTTTTTTAAAATTTGCAACCCGTTCACGGATTTTTCCGCGAAGTTCCTCCGCAAGCGCCTTGCCGTCAATGATCTGCGCCATCTTTCGTAACCTCCGCCATATATGCTCCCAACACGCCGTTCACATACCCGACGCTCTTTTCCGTCGAATATTTGCGGGCAAGCCCTACCGCCTCGTCAATGCTGACAACCGCCGGCACATCGTCGATGTATTTCATCTCCGCCATCGCCATCAGCAACAGGCTTTTATCCACCGGAAACATTCTCTTTTCCGAAAACCCGATCGAATAACGGTTCAATGCTTCCGTCAACTCTTCCCGATGATCTTTGACGCAGTCCAGCAGACGGTCTGCATATTTTGCTTCTTCTTCGTCCAATGCAAAGGTCTTATATACGCCGCGCTGAAATTCAGCCGGCTCTTCCGATTGAAACAACGATGCAAAAATTACCTTAAATGCACATTCGCGCGCTTTACTTCTCATAATGTACGTCCCTGTAAAAATTTAATATTTCCCCCCGAAAAATTTTCCGAGGGGAAACACCTTAAAATTTTGTTTATTGTTCGACTGCGTGATCCAAAAATTCAACGCCGACCACATAAACGTCAACCTTGGCGACTTTATACTCTGTCATCGCTTCCACGTTATGTTTGACAGATTGCTGAATCTTGAACGCAACTTCGGGAACATTGTACCCGTAATCCACTTTTACGGAAATATCGGCGTAGATACCTTCCTTCTCAAAGTACAGCTTTAATCCGCGCTTTTTCCCTTGAAGCAGTTCCACTCCTTCAATTTCCGAAACGGCAAGGCTGATAATTCCGCTCACTATGCCGGAATTGTAAGATACTTTCCCTTTTTGACCGTCGGACGGAACACGTTTGAAAAGTGCCATTGTAGCTCTCCAAGAATTTTCTTATGTATATTATACCACATTTTTTAAAATTTGAACAGTATTTTTATTAAATTTCCGCCTGGATCGGCATAATATTTACGTTTGCAGGATCACAACCCGCTTCTTCCGTCAAAATATTATAGATCGAAAGGAAATCATTGTAGGCAAGTTCGCTCGCATTCACAAATACATTGACGTTTTCCGAGTCCATTCCGATACTCACGACCGCATCCGTATATCCAAGCGACTTGATATACGTTTCCAGCAACAGTTCGCGCTCCATCATTTCCACGATCTGCAATTTCAGGGACATCGCCTCTTCGTATGCTTCGCTGCCCGCTTCCGTGCTTTCCAGAATCGAATCCAGCTGCAACAGTTCTTCGTTGCGCGTCG
>USSJ01000214.1 GCA_900557285.1 uncultured Clostridia bacterium
AGAGCATCAGGTTCAATGCCTTTTGTATCTCATATCATTCAAGTCAATGGTCATGAATATTTAGATGGTGGCTGTAGTGACAGTATTCCTATTAAAAAAATGTTAGAGATGGATGTTGATAAAATCATTGTCGTTTTAACAAGACCCTTAGATTATCGTAAAAAGCCATCCAATAAACATCTTAATAAACTCTTTTATCATCAATATCCTCATTTTGTAGAAACCTTAAATAATCGTTATTTAAATTATAATGCGTCTTTAGATTTGATTACAAAATTAGAAAAAGAATCCATCGAAAAACTTCTCGTCGACCTCAACCGCTTCGCCGCAAAACACGACTACCGCAACGCGGATATGCCCTGGAACGGCGCCGATAAAGCCCTCGCCCGCTCCATCATAAAACTTCATGGAGAACAATCCAAATAGGTACTATACTACGTTTATTCGACATATGTCGTATAAAATTTATCAAACCATTGACATACTATGGAAAATAGAGTATAATGAGAGCAGTTGACGGCCTTGACGTTGACAAAGGAGTGAGCGGAAAAATGAATAAGAAAGATAAGCGCAGCCGTAAAACAGTCAGCGCCATTCAAAGCACTCTGTTGGAATTGCTCTGCACAAAAAGAGTCCAGGAGATCAAAAACGTGGATCTGTGCACGGCGGCAGACATCAATCGCACGACTTTTTACCTGCACTTTTCCGGTATACCCGACGTCCTCGAAGAACTGCGCAGCGAAATTACCGAACGCATTTTTGAAAATATCGATGAGATTGCCGATTTCAATAAACCGAAAAATCCTATGCCCTTTTTGAGCGTCTGTACCGACGTTTTGGAATCTTATCCGCACTTCACCGATTTTGTGCGTATGTCTCAGGATGCGGATATCTTTCTTTCCAAATTGAAAAAACAGTTTTCTCAATCCATCTGTCAGCACTACCTGGAAACCTGCGGTTCTTGTATGGAAAATGCTGTGTATGTATTCCGTTTTCTCACTTCGGGAGTCCTTGACACTTATACAGAATGGCTGCAAAGCGACCGCTCCGTATCTTTCGATACAATTATAAGTCAATGCGCTCCGATCGTCGCCGCCGGTCAGGAAATTTTAGCCAAAAATACAACCGAAAGTATATAACGGCATAAATTTTAATTTGGAGAACTCAGAATGCATATTGCCGTCATTGCCGACGTTCTCGGCGAAGAAAATAACGGGACTTCAATTACAGTAAAAAGACTTATCACAAACCTCAAAAAACGCGGGCACGAAGTGCTTGTCGTGGCTCCCGGAAACTCCGACGAAAAGGATTATTATCCCGTCGAAAAAATCGATTTCAAGATCTTTAACGATTATGTCGCCAAAAACGGGGTCGTTCTCGCAAAACCAAACGAGGATCTCCTCCGTTCCGTGATCGAAAAATCCGACGTCGTTCATGCCCTCATGCCCTTCCCTCTCGGACGTTCCGCCGTGCGGATCTGCAATGAAATGCATAAACCGCTCACCACAGCCTTCCACGTTCAGCCCGAAAACGTAAGCAGCCATTTCGGTTTGCAGAAAAGCAAACCCGTCAATTCTTATATCTATAAAAACTTTTTCAACGGGTTTTACCGCTTTTCCGATTACATTCATTGCCCCACCGAATTCATTGCCGATCAGCTGCGCCGCCATGGCTATACACAGGATCTCAGGATCATTTCCAACGGCGTTGACCCGGCTTTCGTACCCGGATGCGATCCAAAACCGGACGAATATGCCGATAAGTTCTGCATTCTGTCCACCGGAAGATTGGTCAAAGAAAAATGCCAGTGCGAACTTCTCAAAGCGGCAGCTCTCTCCAAATATGCCGACAGGCTTCAGATCTTTCTCGCAGGCGACGGCCCTCAGGAAAAACGCCTGCTGAAACTCGGCAGCAAACTGCCAACCCCGCCTGTCATTTCTTTTCTGAAAAAAGAAGAACTCATCCGCACGATCCACTTCTGCGATCTGTACGTTCATTGCGCTTACGCGGAGATCGAATCCATCGCCTGCGTGGAAGCAATTACCTGCGGTCTCGTCCCCATCATTGCGGACAGTAAAAAATCCGCCGCAAAATATTTTGCGCAAAACGAAAGCAATCTTTATCGTGCGGCAAACCCCGAAGACCTCGCCAGAAAAATCGATTTTATGATCGAACACCCCGAGGTGCGGCAGGCTCAGCGCGAACAGTATATCCGTTATGCAGAAAAATTCCAAATCGATAAATGCATCGACAAAATGGAAGAAATGTTTGAAGACGCCATCGTCGGCCGACATAAACAACAGATCGTTTAATCCTATGTATAAAAATCATTTGAAAAAAACGCCGCCTGCGGCGTTTTTACAATTTACCTTGCCTAATCTCGGAAAACTCACTCTCGCAAAGGCCGCTTTCCTCTATATGCTCGGAGGTACCCTCGGCACTCTGTGGGAGGTCATTTTCAATGTATTTTTCCAGATCGCAAACGGGTATACGATCCAGTTCATCTACTGCAGCGGAAGTCTGTTTACTACCTTTAACCCCGTCTATGGCTTCGGTACGCTCGTCATTGTAATATTTTTGCGGCATATCCGCAAAAATTGGCAGGTCTTTCTCTGCGGCGCAATTCTCGGCGGCCTCGTCGAAATACTCCTTTCCCTTTTGGAAGAAGCGCTGCTCGGGACCCGCTCCTGGAACTATACCACCTGGCCCATGAATATCGCAGGTAGGACGACGATTCCCATCATGATCCTTTGGGGCGCCCTCTGCATGGCAGTTATCTTCGCTTTCTGGAAACCGATCGATCGCTTTTTTGAAAAATTGCCTCAAAAAACTTTAAAAGTTTTAGGTTGGTGCGCACTTGTTCTCATTCTCTTCGATCTTGCATTGACCTGCGCGGCAATTTTCCGCTACGTCAACAGAAGCTCTCCCGCCTACACAGCCTTCGGAGATTGGATCGATAAGACGTTTCCCGATTCGTTTATGCGAAAACACTTCCCGAGCATGAAAATAAAAAAATAAATCATTTAACTTTTTATTTACTTTTACAAAAGTATTCAAAAGA
>USSJ01000215.1 GCA_900557285.1 uncultured Clostridia bacterium
ACGCATTGCCGCCATCGAAGCCGAGCAGCTGCGAAAGAAGCAGGAAAAGGGCAAACGCTCGGAAGAACGCAGGAAGCAAAAGCTGTATGCTCTGCGAGAAGCTGCACAAGCCGGAGATCCGGTCGCTATCGCACAGTATGAAGAACATCTGGCATATCAGCGTGAACGGAATCAGAAGCACCGCCAAAAACTAAAGGAAGCCAGAGAAGCCAGCCCGGAATATATCAGTCAGTTAGAGGAAAAAGAGCGCATACGGTGCATCATACTGCTGTGTGCGATGTCCGAACGGAAATCAGTCATTCGGGTGGATGTCCCGATTCTGAACGGCGGGTTTTCAAAATCGGATGCGGGGCCGAATTGCGGCGATTTGTTAAAATCTGTTGACGAAAAAGAGGACGGCGTGCCGGGAATGGCACGCCGTATAAAATCAGGAGGGAATGGGATCAGAAATCGTCGGGTTTATCGTCGATTTCCGCCGTTGAGACATCGTAACGGATCTTATTGTTCCGTGAACAGATGTCCTTAGTAAATTCGTTGTACCAATCGGGCTTGACGACGATCACGGTGTAGCGTTCGTCCTTAAAATAGATGACGAGTTTATTGGATTTTGTAAACAGGTGAATGGATTCCATGTCATCGATTTTATAGACAGATTTAATGAATCCGAACCACAGCACGAGTTCCTTGTCGCCTACTTTATAAACAGAACGGATCAGGATGGAAGGAAACACGGACAAAGCAAGCAAAGAAGCGATGATGATCACGACGTGCTGGATAATGAGCTGCGGCGACGAAAAGCCGAGCGAGGGAGACAGGATTCGGTAAATCGTAAAGCCGATACCGACGAGGCCGAGGATGATTCCGAATATGCAGCCTGCAACGGCCGCCTTGGAAAGTTTGAAACGATATGTATTCATAATCTTTATACTCCGTCTGAAAAAATTGTAGCATAAATGCACATAAAAAGCAAGGGAAAGCGAAAGAAAAGCGACGTGATTTTTGTCGAAAAAGGGAGCTGTGCGGACGGAAAGTATTAGGTAAATGAAGGAAAAGGCTGTGTAAGTATAAGTATTTATTATCTTTCAGCCGCGGTGATTTACTTGAAAAAATTTTTGAAAAGTAGTAGAATGAATTTGATTTTAAGGTACAGAGGTTGACGAAATGGAGAATTTTTCAGCACAACTTCTCGCAACGGACAAGTTTGCGGGACTGAAAGATAAGATATTTCCGTCGGATGTGATCGTGATCGGCGGATTCCGGATCAACGACAGTGTGATCACGGGATTTATCGTTGTTTTTGTTTTGCTGATCGCGGCGCTGATTCTGCGGCTGACGGTGATCCGGCATTGGAAGACGACGCCGTCGGCAATTCAGATGTTTCTGGAGTGGCTCGTGTCTTTTTTTGATAAGAGCGCGGATGAGATGACGGAAAATTACAGCAAACTGATGGGGCCGTATACATTTGGCGCCGCTGCGTATATCTGCTGCGGGGTTTTGATCGAAATGTTCGGTTTGCGTCCTGCCATAGCGGATATCGGTGCTTGTTTTGCTTTGGCGTTATGCACCTTTTTGTTTATTCATACGCTCGGGTTTGCCAAAAACAAAATCCGCAGGTTTACACATTATCTGAACCCGATCAACATTGTGACGGATTTATCGGTGCCTGTTTCCATGACCTTCCGTCTGTTCGGAAGTATTCTGAGTGGTATGGTGATCATGGACATGGTATATATATTGGTGGAAAGTATCTGGTATTTCGGATTGCCGTTGATTTTACCGGCCGTCCTCACGCCGTTGTTTACGCTTTTCCATGCATTTATTCAGTCTTATGTGTTTGCGTCGCTGACACTGACGTTTGTGCAGGAAGCGATCGAAACGACGCCAAAAAAGCAGAAAAAGCCGAAAAAGCTGAAAGCGGAAGCGGCGGGAAGTCAGGTTCAGGCCTGATTATAATACTCATATTCCTTCATCTGTTCTTCCGTTATCGTTTCAATCAATTCCTCATTACCGGATTTTAAAATTTTATCCATATATCCTTGAAGGAGGTACGAACAATGGAACTTTTGGTTACGATGCTGGCAAATCTTCTTGCCACGGACGGGGCATTGCTCGGTGCAGGTATTGCGGCGCTGACGGGTCTTGGTGCAGGTATTGGTATGGGAATCGCGACGGGCAAAGCGGTGGAAGCGACCGCGCGTCAGCCGGAAGCGGTCGGCAAGATCAGAACGATGTTGCTGCTTGGTCTTGCGTTTGCGGAAACGACTGCGATTTACGGTTTGTTGGTAAGTATTTTGCTGATTTTCGTTGCATAAACAAAATAAATATTTCATAGGTGTAAAATGTTCGTAGAATTAGTCGGAAACCAGTTGCTGGCGAGTATCGGCGAGCTGGTGGAATGGGAGAGTGTAGTCTGCCATCTGATTGCGCTGATCATCCTGACGGTCGGACTGTATCTTTTGCTGTTCAAGCCCGTGAAGCGGATGATCAAGGAACGGCAGGACAAGATCAAAAAAATCGAGAAAGAAAATTCCGACCTGAATGCTGAAGTCAAGAAGATGAAAGACAGTACGGCAGTCGTGCTTTCCGAAGCGAAAAAGGAAGCGGCGGTTATCCATGAAAACGCTGTAAAAGCAGCCAATCAGAAGGCGGACGATATCGTCACCGATGCGAAAAATCAGGCAAAGAATCTGATCGAGCGCACCGAAAAAGAGCTGGACGAAGAGCGCCGCGGATTGCAGTCTGAGATCGAACGTCAGATCACGGACGTTTCGATGGCTGTCGCCGAAAAAATTCTTGAAAGGGATATTTCTCCGGAAGACGATAAAAAAATAATTGCCGAATGTCTTGCTCAGTGGAGTAAGGAACAATAATATGACAAACAGAAATAATATTACCGCAAATGTAATTCTTGCCAGAAAGCCTGACAGTGAAACGGAAACGATGATCGAGAAGTTTATACAGGCTCACGGATGCAAAAAGGTGCAGTATGAAATTGACCAAAGCATCATCGGCGGGATAATCATTTATATAGGCGATACGGTTTTT
>USSJ01000216.1 GCA_900557285.1 uncultured Clostridia bacterium
TGTTTTTTAATGTCTCGGCAGAAAATGTATTAAGCTGTACTTTCTTTGCTGTTTTCGTCTTTTTCGCAGAAGATTTCGTCTTTGATTTCTTCGCCTTTACGGAAGTTTCCTTATGAAACAGTTTTTTAGCATCAGCTGTTGCTTCCTGAATATCACTTTCTGTCCGATCAGTATCAACGGCTCCACTGATATCCTCCGGAATTGCCTCACGTATGCTGATCTTTGTCTTTGCAAATGCATATTTTCTCGCAACTGTCCAGAAACGGAAATCTTCTTCGTATTCCGGAAGACTGACGATCTGCTGTCTCTTGACCAGTTCTTCATTGGTCATCTTGTGTTCACTATCCTGCGCATTTTTTTCCTGCTCCTGCGCTTTGTTTTCTTCTGAGTGCAGCAATTTTATGTTTTTGCGCATGCAGTGCGGATGAAGCCGAATATTATTTTGTGGAATTTTCGATCTCATCCAATTTCTATGCGGACGGCGAAAGATTGGATGCTGAGGCGCTTCGTACGATTTCGGACGAGGTCGGAAAAATGCTGAATTCGATCGAGGACGACGTCAGTACGGAGAAAGACGGAAGCGTCGCGCGCATCAATGCCGCGGGCGTCGGCGAAAAAATTCAGGTCGGCGAATACACATCGGAGTTGTTTGTGCTTTGTGAAGATTTGTACCGAAAAACGGACGGGGCATTTTCTCCCGCGCTGTATAATCTGAGCGAACTGTGGGGGTTTTCGCCCGAATATGCCGATCGCTATACGCAGCCGAGGCAGGAGCCGCCGCAGAGTGAAATCGATAAGGCTTTGGAAGCGTCGCAATTTGAAGACTTTTACAGAACGGAAAACGGAGAAATTGTCAAGAAAAACGCGGAGACGCGCATTGATTTCGGCGGGATCGCGAAGGGATACATGAGTGATTGTGTTTTGGCGCTTCTGCGGGAGAAATACGGAGAGATACAAGGGACGTTTTCAGTCATGTCCAATTCGGTGCTTGCGGGAGAGAAGCAGAATGATACGGCAGGGCTTGGATACACGGCAACGCTGGAAAATCCGCGCAAAGAAATAACGGGCGGATTGAGTTCGGCAGGGGCTTTGTATTTTACGGGTCTTTCGGATGTTGCGGTCAGCACGAGTGCGGATGACTATCGGTATTATATTTACGACGGCAAGATATACAAGCATATTTTGGATCCGGCGACAGGACGGCCTTCGGATAACGGAGTGATCAGTATTACGGTTTTGGTTCCGTTGTCGGTACCGCATGCGGGGGCATTGGCGGACGCATATTCGACCACAGGTTTTTGTATGCCTTTGACGCAGGCGTTGTCGTTCTATGAGTCGTTGTGGAAGGAGTACGGCATCGGAGCGGTAGTCATTACTTCGGATTTTCGGTATTACACGATCGGCAATTATACGGTTTTGCAGCCGAAAGAATATGCACAGCTCACCAATCCTTCGTTGGCGGATGAAGTAGAGAACGTTTTTACGTATTCGGAAGTTTCTGCGGCACAGGATGAAGTTATCCCTTGCGAGAAAGAAAGGGAATATATCGACATAGTTGCGGCAAGAAACGGTTAAAATCATATGAACAGGTACGAAAAAATTGATCGGATCAAACGACAGAAATATTTTGTTTGGGGAGACGTCGCCGTATTTGCGGCGGCGCTTCTGCTGATTGCTTTTTTTGTGCTTGTCGCATTTCTGACCCCGAAGGAAAAAGGGGATGCTTTCTATGTGTATTATCGGGGGGAGCAGATCTTCAGCGCTTTGCTGGAGACGGATGCGGAATATATTTTTTATACTGAAAACGGCAAAGGCATTGTGGAAATATACAACGATTCGAACGAATATAAGAACTATAACAGAATTTCGGTGGAAGGGGGGACAGTCCGTGTGAGCGGGGCAGACTGTCCGGATCATACCTGCGAACATTTAGGAGCGCACAGTTGGGGCGAGATCATCTGTGTGCCGCATGATCTGCGTATAGAAATTCGGGGCAAGGGGTTGGAGACGGACGTATGAAAAAGATAACGGCACGGGAAATAGCCATTCTCGGAATTATGCTTGCGGCAGCAAGTATCGTTTTTTTGATAGAATCTTTGATTCCGCCGTTGCTGCCCGTAGCTCCGTACGTAAAAATGGGGCTGGCGAATGTTTTTGTACTGCTTGTGATCATTTATTTCGGGGAGGGGAAGGCATTTCTATTTGTATTGGCTAAAAACCTTTTGACAGGACTGATATCCTGGAGCGGTTTTGCGATTGTCTTTAATCTGGCGGGGAGTATTTGTGCGTATCTGATTATGACAGCATTGTACGCGGCGGTATTTCCGAAAGTGAGTCTTGTTTCCGTCAGTGTTGCGGGCGCAATTCTGAGTAACATAGCGCGCACGAGTGTTGCGGTCCTGATCATGGAAGCACCTTCTTTGTATGTTCAGTTTCCGTTCGTTGGAGGATTCAGTCTGGCGGCGGGAATAATTGTCGGAATTTTAACGACTTTGTGTGTAAAACATTTGCCTGAAAGATTGACAAATTTAAAATAAAGAGTTATAATATAAAACAGTGGTCAAACAATAGAGGCTTGTCAGGAATGGCAGGTAAGAATGCAGAGATGGCGGAGCGGTCGAACGCGCACGATTCGAAATCGTGTTATGCAGGAATGTATACAAGGGTTCAAATCCCTTTCTCTGCGCCATGTTTAGTGGATAAAAATGCTGTCCACTGTAAAAACCCTGAAAAACGATGAGTTTTTCAGGGTTTTTGCTATTTTTTTGGCAAAAACAGGGAATTTTTCCTATGGAAAGAAAGATTTTAATTTTATGCTGTCTTTTTGCCATTTTCGAGCAAAAACAGGACTTGAACCTTTATGTTATTTATATTCAATCATAATCAAATGAATAAGGGTGGCATATCCTAACAAGACTTGCGCTTTTTTCTTTTATTGTGATATAATAGATAACGATAAAAAGTTCTTAAATAGCGTTTTGGGATTAGTTAAGATGATGCAAAAGGAAAGAGAATTGAAAATTGGAAAATGGTTC
>USSJ01000217.1 GCA_900557285.1 uncultured Clostridia bacterium
TACCGAAAAACGGCGTCGGAATATTTGACAGAACGGTGAAAATTCCGTATAATTCAAAATGCAATGGATTTTCGTTGAAGGAATACCGGATAGAAGTCGCATGCAAATACCGACCACCCGAAGGGGTTGAGGCCATACGGACAGCCGGGTCGAATGCCGATCGGCGGCTCTGCCGCCTTATTGATTGAGTTAAAAGCTCAAATTTTATAAGTTGGTTACTTTATAACCGGTGCGATCCGCACAAAACTTGTGAAACGGTCAATAAGCGCATACGTATTTGCTATGGGACAGTTTTCTGTATGTCCTGAGAAGAACGGGTGTATAACGACATTTACAGGATAAAGCGGTTTGCTTTATCCTTTTTTTATGCCATTTTTTACGGACGGTACTGCCATGAAAAAGCTTAAACTGTACGGATTCAACAATCTTACGAAGTCGCTCAGCTTCAATATTTACGATATCTGCTATGCGAAGACTCCGCAGGAAAAGAAAGAATACATATCGTACATCGATCATCAATACAATTCCAAGCGCTTAACGGAGATTCTGACCAACCTGACCTCCATGATCGGCGCGAAAGTTTTAAATATTTCGGGGCAGGACTATGATCCGCAGGGAGCTTCCGTTACCCTGCTCATTTCCGACCTTGCCATGATCCCTGTCGAAGGCAAGACGCAGGTGGCGCATCTGGACAAGAGCCATGTAACCGTCCACACCTATCCGGAATACCATCCCGAAACGTCGCTGGCAACGTTCCGCGTCGACATCGACGTGGCGACCTGCGGAACGATCACACCCCTCTCCACGCTGGATTACCTGATCGGATCCTTCGATTCGGATATCATTACCATGGATTACCGCGTGCGCGGCTTTACGCGGAGCATGGACGGAAGAAAGATCTTCAACGATCTCAAGATCAATTCCATCCAGAATTTTATTTCGCAACCTACTTTGAAAAAATACGACGCGATCGACGTGAACGTCTATTCCTCCAACATATTCCACACAAAGATGCTTTTGCGGGAGATCGACCTGAAAAACTATCTGTTTAACCAGAACGCGGAAGAACTTCCCCCTGCCAGAAAACAGGAGATCCTCGACAGTCTGCGAAAAGAAATGATCGAGATCTTCAACGGAAGAAACATTTACTGAGAGCGGCCGTGCCGTACGGACAGCGTACGAAAAGTTTGCTTAAACATTTACAGGCGGCAATGCCGCGGCCGATCGCGATGCACGTTTCCGTTTCGGCGACAGCGAAACAAAAGGAGTCTCTATGGATCTTGAAGCACAACAGAGAGCGCCCATTTACGAAGCGCTCGACCGATTCGGAAAAATGCGGGTGGTACCGTTTGACGTTCCGGGACATAAGCGCGGGCGCGGGAATCCCGAACTTGCGCGTCTTTTGGGAGAAAAATGCGTGAGCATGGACGTGAATTCCATGAAACCGCTGGACAATCTGTGTCATCCCGTTTCCGTTATCCGCGACGCGGAAAAACTTGCCGCCGATGCGTTCGGCGCCGCCAACGCCTTTCTGATGGTAGGCGGCACGACGTCTGCCGTGCAGAGCATGGTCATGTCCGCCGTGCAGGCGGGTCAGAAAATCATCCTGCCGCGCAACGTACACAGAAGCGTGATGGGAGCGCTGGTGCTGTGCGGTGCGATCCCCGTATACGTCAACCCCGAATGCGACACGAGGCTCGGCATTCCCCTCGGGATGAGCCTTGCGCAATTAAAGATCACCATCGAAAACAACCCCGACGCAAAAGCCATTCTCGTCAACAACCCCACTTATTACGGGATCTGTTCGGATCTGCGCTCGATCGTGGAACTTGCGCACAAAAACAACATGCTGGTACTTGCGGACGAAGCGCACGGCACCCACTTTTATTTCGGAGAAAACCTGCCCGTTTCCGCCATGGCGGCGGGCGCGGACATGGCGGCGGTATCCATGCACAAATCGGGCGGCAGCCTGACGCAGAGTTCCCTTCTGCTCACGGGGCCGCGCGTCAATGCCGACCATGTGCGGCAGATCATCAATCTTACGCAGACGACCAGCGCGAGTTATCTCCTCTTGTCCAGCCTGGACATCTCGCGCCGCAATCTTGCCCTGCGCGGGAAAGAAGCGTTCAACGGCGTTTGCGATCTTGCCGATTACGCGCGCGAAGAGATCAACGATCTGGGCGGCTGGTACGCCTTTTCCAAAGAGCTGATCAACGGCGACAGCGTTTTTGATTTTGATCAGACAAAACTTTCCGTACATACGCTGGACATAGGTCTTGCAGGCATCGAAGTTTACGATATTCTGCGCGACGAATACGATATCCAGATCGAATTCGGGGATCTGGGCAATATACTTGCCTATCTCTCGATCGGCGATAGGCGCCGCGACGTGGAACGGCTCGTTTCCGCGCTCAGTGAGATCGGCAGACTGTATGCCAAAGACCGCACAGGCATGATGGAGAACGAATACATCGCGCCCGACGTTGCGGTAACGCCGCAGTTCGCATTCTATGCGCCCAAAGAATCCCTGCCCATCGAGGAAACGGCGGGGCGCGTCTGCAGTGAATTTGTCATGTGCTATCCGCCCGGGATCCCTATTCTGGCACCGGGCGAACGCGTAACGGAAAAAATTCTCGAATACATCCGCTACGCAAAGGAAAAGGGCTGCCAGCTGACCGGCCCCGAAAACGCGAAAATCGAACGTCTGAACGTACTGATCGAATAAATTTTGCCAAAAAAATGCAGATACGTACCAAATATTTTTGAACCAAACCTTTAAAAAGGAGCCATAAAAATGGATTTTTGGTTTTCCGAAAAACACACCAACGATGTAAAGCTGAGCATCCGCGTGGACAAACAGGTTTACAGTGCGACGAGTGATTTTCAGCGCATTGATATATTCGACACGCCTGCATTCGGGCGCATCCTCGTGCTGGACGGATATCTCATGCTCACCGAAAAAGACGAATTTATTTACCATGAGATGATCACGCACGTGCCGATGGCAATACATAAGGAAGCAAGGGATATTCT
>USSJ01000218.1 GCA_900557285.1 uncultured Clostridia bacterium
CGTTCGACGCATAATATACGGGCGCTATGATCGCCGCTCAAATCAATCTTTATGCCCTTCTCCGTCAGTTCCTTCCCGCTGAATATTCCCCATTCCTTTTGATAGATGGGGTCAAAAACGCGGTAACGTTTGATTCTTTTGAGGTTTTTCAGTACAAAAGTTCTTCCGCCGCAATCCATGAAACGATAAGCGTGCACCAGACTGATATCTCGTTCTTCATTGCAATACTGCAGAAAAACGGTGCCTTCCCTATTTCCGCTCTTCAAAAAATCATCGCTTTCGTAAAAAAGTATGCTTCCGTCATAGATTTTTCTATACTCTTTCTGGAAAGCCACATATTTTTTTACTATTTCTTTCTGCGCCGACGAAAGTCCGCGCAGATCTCCGCTGAAAGACATGATCGGATGCAAAGCCAAGGCGCAGGCAAAATTGACGGAAACCCGTTCCGCCTGCCCCCAGCCCGCGCCGGAACCGGATGTGACGGCGACGGTTTCTCTTCTTCCCTCGTCTTTGCCCGTCCCAAATTCTTCGTCCGCGCCTCGCTTTATACAGCACCAACGGTCGATTTTAAACGGAGGCAGCCGCAATGTACCCTGCACGTATGCGGCAAACGAATCCCAAGGATTTACGTTGTCGTTGAGATACAGACAATCAAAACTTTTCGCGGATGAAAGATCCGAACGCATCCCCCCTGCCGCACAGCCTTCGATAACCGTTTCGGGATATTTTTCCCGGATCTCCGCAATCAGGCGATTCCAAGCCCGATAATAGCGATAACTTTCCGAAAATGTTTCATCGTAATACAGTTCAAAGTTGAGATCCAAAAGCAGCCATGACAAATGGTATGTTTCGATCAACCCGCAGATCAGTTGTTTCACCCGATCATAGGGTTCCTGTTCGTAAATTTTCCATTTGTAAAAAATTTCAGGATACGCCCCGTTGTCCCCAAGCGTAAAATATTCTGGATTTTTCCGATATACGGGCGAAAGCTCCGAAACTCTTTCCGGTTCCAGCCACAAGCCGAATTTCAGCCCGCTTTCCCTTACTTTTCGGGAAAATTCATGCAACGTCATGCCAAAACTTTCGCTGTCCTTTTCTGTCCAATCTCCGACTTGGTCGTACCATTCTCTTTCTTTGATACTTCCTCCGAACCAGCCGGCGTCTATGGTAAATTGCTCCAGCCCCAGTTCTTTCGCCGTTTGCAAATTTTCTTGCAATCTGGATGCAACCATGGTATCGTAAATATCATACCAAGTATTATATCCTATCGGCATTTCCTTGCGGCTGCCGCAGTTTTTCAAAAAATATCTGTGCAGATTGGGCGTACTATTGCACAATCCGCCACACAGATCCTGCACGATCAGTTTGGGCAGAAAAAATTTTTCTCCGGGCTTTAATCGCATCGCAAACTGCTGCTCGCGCTGTCCAAGTTCCAGTTCAACATGACTTTTCCCGCCGTTTCCGAAACCGAACGCCTGCGTCTTTAAGCGTATCTGCCAGTTCCCGTTCGGTTCCAGATGAAAGACCAGCCCCTCTCCCCGCACATTTTTCAGTGCAAGAAAAGGCGTCGCTCCACCCGTAATTTTACCTTCCTCACAGGAAAGAAAAAATCCTCCGTGTTCAATATCCTTCCACGTACCTATGTTTTCCTGACAAGAAACATTATTCTGATAAAAACTTTGCAGTCTGTCATTTCGGAGTACAAAATGCATGCATGCCCTGTTCAGCAGGATGTCATCCTGTGAAATGTTTTCCACATAATCCTGCCTTACCGCAAGCTTTAACTCCCTGTCAAACTCCCATAAACTGACATACCGCAGTTTTTTATCCGCTTCGAAAATTGCGCGAAACGTGTTTTTCTCTGCAACCGCCCGAATCAATTGCGGCCGATAACAGCTCAGGGATGCAAAGACATTGAAAATCCCGACCGATCTTTCATGCACCCATTCCTCCGGCTCCATATCCATTCCGAACAATTTCATAAGACGGATCGTCTTGTTTTGTGCAATGAATTCAGCGCCGTGAAAATCAAATTTTTTCATAATTTTACCCTGGATAATTTTTATTTGCACCCTGCCGTATTTTGTGATGATTCTTCATCGGCGAGAATATTTGCGATACATCTCATCATAATACAGAGCATTTTCCACAGGAGTGTTCGGCGGGATATGGTTCCCTACCGCCATAAAATATCCGGGACAGTCCTTGCCGATCCCGATGCATCTCTTTACTTCGCGCTCAATTTCTTCTTTGCTCCCGCTCAGCAAGATGCGCGTATCCGCATTCCCTACGATCACATGCGTTTTGCCGTATTTTTCCGCTATGTATCCCATATCCGTCGTAGGTTCCAATACAAATCCCTGCATCCCGCATCCCGCCAGGTCGTCTATAAATTCCGTATAGTTCCCGTCCGATGTAAACAGTACTTTCTTTCCGCAATCCCGCAAAAGCGTTGCTGCCTTTTTTAACACCGGGAAAACATACCTGCGATACCATTCCGGCGCTACCACCGGGCCGCTCGTCCAGCAAAGATCGTCATGGATCATGATCACGGGCGATTCGCATGGACAGCATCGAACGGGGAAGAGTTTCCGGTCTGATGCAGGGCGCGGGCGGGGTACTGGCGCTTATCGGCGCTTTTGTCGTACGAATGATTTTAAACGCCGACCTGCAAATAAACACGCAATATCTGATCATCTTTGCGATTGCTGCCGCCATCCTCGTTTTCTCTTATATAAATATTTTCTTTCTGAAAGTAAATCTGATCCCCGACCGAAACTTTAAGATCCTCGACGAGTACAAAAAACTTCCGCAGACCTTGAAGGGAGAAAAAAACTTTTTAAAAATCGAGATCAGCCAGATTTTTTTCTTTCTCGCCACCATCTCCGTTCCCGTCAGCCTCGTTATCTGCGATACGTATTTCCATTACTCGGAAACATTGGTCAATAATCTGTATCTGCTGCAGGTATTGGGCATCGTCCTGGGCGGACTTATCGGCGTATTCATTACC
>USSJ01000219.1 GCA_900557285.1 uncultured Clostridia bacterium
GGATGTCCGCACGGATCGCGTCCACAAATTCCGTCTTTTCTTTGGACGGGTTGGTGTCGTCGAAAAAGAGGTTGCATTTACCATGATATTTTTCCTTGATGCCGAAGTTGATGCACATGCTCTTCGCGTGGCCGATATGCAGATATCCGTTCGGCTCGGGCGGAAAACGGGTATAAACGCCGCTCACCTTGCCGCTTTCAAGTTCTTCGTTGATGATCTGTTCGATAAAATTCGTCGTTTCTGCCATGGTTTTCAACCTGCCGTAGAAAGATTTTTATTCAGTATAGCACACTTTTACAAAATAAAAAAGCGAAATCGGCAAATTTTCGGCGTTTTTTTCGGCGGAAAGGCGCATTCGCTTGACTTAAACGGAAAACTGACATAAAATAGCAAAGAGAGAAAAAACAAGTAAGGACAAGTTCATGGAAGAGAAAAAAAGCGTTGTAACAATGGAAAAGCTGGTCAACCTCTGTAAGAGCCGCGGGATCATATTTCCCGGCAGCGAAATATACGGCGGTATGGGCAACACATGGGACTACGGCCCCGTAGGCGTGGAGATCAAAAACAACATCAAACGCGCCTGGTGGAAAAAATTCGTGCAGGAAAGCGACAACTCCTACGGCGTGGACGCGGCCATTTTAATGAACGCGCGCGTCTGGGACGCGAGCGGCCATACGGCGTCCTTTTCCGATCCGAAAATGGACTGCAAGGAATGTAAGACGCGCCACCGCGCGGACACCCTCATCGAGGCGCATTCGCACGGCGCGGTCAATCCCGACACCATGACCAACGAAGAGATGGAAAACTACATCAAGGAGCATAAAGTCTGCTGCCCGAAATGCGGCAAAAGCAACTTTACGCCGATCCGGCAGTTCAACATGATGTTCGAAACTTCCCGCGGCGTAACCGAAGAGGGGCAGAACAAAATTTACCTCCGCCCCGAAACGGCGCAGGGCGAATTCGTGAACTTTTTGAACGTGCAGCGCACCACGCGCGCCAAGGTGCCCTTCGGCATCGCGCAGATCGGCAAAGCGTTCCGCAACGAGATCACCCCGGGCAACTTCATCTTCCGCACCATCGAATTCGAACAGATGGAACACCAGTGGTTCTGCAAAGAAGGCACAGACCTCCAATATTACGAAGAATATAAACAGAAAGCCAAAAACTTCCTGCTCGGCCTCGGATTCAAGGAAGAACACCTGCGCTTTAAGGATCACGACAAACTTGCGCATTACGCAAAATCTGCCTGCGATATTCAATACCTCTTCCCGATCGGCTGGTCGGAACTCAACGGAATTCACGACCGCACCGATTACGACCTTTCCCGCCATCAGGAATACTCGGGCAAGAACATGAATTACCTTGACCCCGTAACCAATGAAAAGTACATCCCCTATGTCGTGGAATACTCCATCGGCGCAGACAGACTCATGCTGGCAGTCCTTTGCGAAGCGTACGAGGAAGAAGAACTCGAAGGCGGCGATGTCCGTACCGTCATGCACTTCCACCCCGCTCTCGCGGCTTACAAAGCGGCCGTGTTGCCTTTGCAGAAAAACCTTTCGGAAAAGGCGCGCGAAGTGTATAAAAAACTCGCGAAAAAATTCATGGTCACTTACGACGAAGCAGGCTCAATCGGCAAACGCTACCGCCGTCAGGACGAGATCGGAACGCCTTTCTGCATCACCATCGATTTTGATACGCTGGAAAACAATTCCGTTACTATCCGCGACCGTGATACCATGGCGCAGATCCGCCTTGACATCGACGAGATCGCTCCCTATATCGAAAAAGCGCTGGAACACTGATTTTATAAAAATTTACGCCGCGAAAACGTTTCCGTTTTCGCGGCATTTTTTGTTGGAATGTTTTCCCTTGTTGTCATAGCTGTACAGCCACGTCTTTCCGAATTCTTTGTTATCTTTGCGGGTCAGACGGTTCAAGACATCGTACTTATACCATACCATGGGTTGCGCCGTTTTCGTCAATGCGCATGACGGGGTTGTTGCCGCAATAGGCGTAGAAATTGAGGCCGTTGATCTTTTCATGGTCAATATAGGAGATGTCGTCTATTGTTATAAATCTGCCGACTTCGGGGTCGTAGTAGCGGGATTTCAGGTAATACAGGCCCGTTTCGTCATTACTTTCTTAAACAAAGCAGATTTGTTTATGATGAGTATAACATACAATCTGACCATCGTCAAGATTTTATTAAAATGAAACGGGTATCCCGTTTTGGTTACAGGCATAGCGAGATTTCTGCTTTTTGTAAAAGTAAATCCCGCTCTGTCCTAATTTTTATCCATGTTTGAAGCATCCGCGCGTTTTTCTGCCGCAAAAAAAGGCGCGGGAATCCCGCGCCTTTTGGCTAAGCCTTTTCGCTTTTCCGCGAAAGGGATTATTCAATTTCGATCTTATGCTCCTGCGGACGCGAAGGCGATTCCTTCGGGATCGTAACGGTCAGAATACCGTTTTCATATTTCGCTTTGATGTCCTCTTTCTGCACATCCCCAACATAGTAGCTCCGACGGCAGGAAAAACTGCGTTCACGATGAATGTAATTTTCCTTCTTGTCTCCGTCCTGCTTTTCTGCCTTCTGGACGGAAATGTTCAGGTACCCGTCTTTCAGATCAATGCCGATATCTTTCTTGTCCATACCGGGCATTTCGACTTCCATTACATAATCATTTTCCGTTTCCTTGATATCCGTACGCATGTACTTATGTCCGTTGTTTCTGCTATAGAATGCAGGGAAGAAATCATGCATCGCTTCATCAAAGAAATCATAATCCGAATAACCGTTCTTTCTCGTCAATTCATTTTTCATAAAAATCATCTCCTTCTAAGTTAGCACTTACTTTTATTAAGTGTTAGCACTCTCTTTCTGAGATTGCTAATATTATACCACTTTAAAATTGTATGTCAAGTATTTTGAAGAAAAAAATTAAAAATTTTTAAAAATTTTTTATCTGCACTTTTTTTCGAAAATTTTGCGCCTGACAATGAGAAAACT
>USSJ01000220.1 GCA_900557285.1 uncultured Clostridia bacterium
ACAGCCTCCGGGGTCGAATTGACCGTGTTTTTGGTTTTGTAACTTGCGGCAGTAAATTGATTAAAATAATGATCATATTGAACGGTTTTTTTCAGTAAATTGTTATTTTTTGATCCGATCGATCAAATATGCGGTTAAGTATTGACTAAAATGAGCGCGTTGGCTATAATGGGGGGCACAAACTGTCTGGCGGTGTTTGGCTGCGGGGATGACTTGCTGTCCGTTTATACGCGCGTCGAAAATTTTTTGCCGGATCTGTTCGAAGTAAGACAGGAAAAAGAGGTGTTTTGCATTGAAACTCGAATTGATTTGTCTGATCCGCATTGTATATGCGGTGGTGTTGGGATTTGCGATCGGTTTTGAACGCAAATTGCGGTTTAAGGAAGCGGGGATCCGCACGCATACGATCGTCTGTGCAGGGGCTGCGCTGATCATGATCGTATCGAAATATGCGTTTTCGGATGTAAATGATTACGATGCGTCGCGCGTAGCGGCGCAGATCGTGTCGGGGATCGGCTTTTTAGGGGCAGGGATGATCATTTACCGCAAGCAGGCGGTGCACGGATTGACGACGGCCGCAGGAGTATGGGCGACGGCGGGCGTAGGGATGGCTGCAGGCGGAGGCTTATACGTTGTGGCGGCAGGTGCGGCGGTACTTCTCATTGCGGTGCAGTGCATCCTGCATTTGCGTTGCAAGCTGTTCACGATGAAAAAGTATCTTCGTATCCGTATTGTTTTTGAAACTGTAACCGGAGAGGAAAGATCCAAAATAACCGAATTGTTCTCAGTGGAGCGCTTTTCCAAACTGAATGTGGAACGAGGGGAAAACCGTATCCTTTGTACGGGAACGATCACGACGGATAGAGATCTTCCCGCCGCCGAAATCGGAAAGATCCTTTCGGAAAATCATTTTATCCGTTCGATCGAGCGCTGCGACGACGAATGAAGCAGTCAGACAGACGGAAAGGAAGGCGCAATAAGCGGGAGCCGCAGAAAAACATTCTGCGGCTTTCGCTTTCAGGCCGGTCTCCGTCATCCATGAAATAGGAGGAATGCGTAGCGCGGGGCAGATGAAAAGGGGGAGTGCAGAGCTTTACAGTTGCGGAAAATTATGGTATAATAAGAAAAAATTACACAAAAGATTAGGTTTATGGATCGACAGGTACGGGAACAAATTGAATACGCGCTGGAACAGATCCGTGCGGAACGGGAAGAAGGCGTTGAGATATTGTACCGGACGATGGGCAGGGTCATGCTTTTTGTTGCCAACGGAGTCGTGCACAATGTACATTCTGCGGAGGATATTGTACAGGAAAGTCTGTTGAAAGTAGTGCTGAACATAAAGTACTATCGGCGCGGGACGAACGGATACGCGTGGATCTGCAGGATCGTACGAAACACGGCGATCAATTATGTTAAGAGCAGCGGCGGAAGGGCGTGGCAGGAACTGGGAGAATTTGAAAGCGCCTCTTCGTGCAGTTTTGAGGAAAAGACGGAGACGGCCGTACTGGTGGAACAGCTGATGCAGGAGCTGAGTGAAGAAATGAGGGAAATGGTATATCGCAAATATTTTCTGGACATGACGGTACGGGAGATCGGCAAGGAAATGAACCGATCCAAATCCTATGTATCCAAAATGATATTGCGTGCGGAGAAGCAGATGAAAAGCCGATTGGAATAAGCGGTGGACAAAAAGGGGCAAGAAGTTGTTTTAATGGGTAGAGGCGATGGCGATGAAAAAATATAAAGATGAACAACTGAACGCATTGTTCGGTACATATCTGGAAGAGGGCAAGATTCCGGACGGCAGAGTGACGGAAAAGGCGAAGCGGGCATTGGAGGAAAGGAGATCGGCGCAAACGGTATGGGCGGCGGAGCCGGTTTTTGTAGGGAGTGCCGCAACAGGGCATACAGCTTCTGCATTGCATATGTCGAAGCGCAGAAAGGCGGAGACCGGGATTCTTGCGGCAGTATTGGGTTGTGCTCTTTTGCTGTTGGGATGGGTTTTATGTTTGCAGTTATTTTCTTCGGGGCCGATCGTATTCAATTGGTCGCAGCTGAGTAAGGTGACGGGAACGGTGAATTATGAACAAAAAGATTTTTTGCCGTTTGTTGCGGAAGATTCGGTGAACCGTTATGATGAATACGAGCTGAACGAGGAATCGCCGTATTATGAAGAATACGAAGGCGATATCGTTCTTTATTATGTACAGTTTGAATCGTACGGGGTCATGGTGGATATATTTATCGAAGTGGCGGGATTTGAACTGGATTCGCTGGACGGATATCTCGAGATCGATGATTATTATGGCGAGGAAGAACCTTATTTATATATAGCGACGGATGAAGAGGCAGACCGCACATATGCGTATTTCAGTTATGATATTTACAGTTATTATTTGGAGATATATACGGCGGAAGAATCTTTGGTTTATGACATAATGGAAGAAATAATATTTAGTTTTTAAAAGGCGTGGACAAACCGCCGTCCTTGTGTGTTTAATAGGTAGAAACACACAAGGACGGCGGTTTTTTTATGAACACAGTGATGCTGATTTATTTCGGGGTACTGCTGTTGGCGGTCGCGGTATACTATATTGTGCCGAAGCGGGGCAGGTGGATCGTGCTTTTGGCATTCAGTCTGCTGTTTTATCTGCTGACCAGTACATATCTGATCGTATTTCTTCTGGCGACGGCGCTGAGCGTGTATTGGGCGGCGCGGTATGTGCTGCGTCCCGTGCAGGAAGATCCGGAGCAAAAGGCGGATGAAAATACGGATCAGACGGCAGAAAAAACAGCGGCAAAAAAGCGTGCGCGGAGGAATAAAAGCGTCATTGTCCTTACGATTTTGTTTAATCTTGCGTTGATCGGGGTGTTGAAGTATTACAACTTTTTCGGGCAGACATTCAGTTCATTGCTGTCGTTGGCGGGTCTGAAAGTGGAATTTCCCGTATTGCGGCTTGCCTTGCCGTTGGGTATTTCCTTTTACACGCTTTCGGCGA
>USSJ01000221.1 GCA_900557285.1 uncultured Clostridia bacterium
CGGTCAAAATAGGCGCAAACAACTCATATGCGGCGACGCACAGTAGAGAAAAACCGAACGAGATGCAGCAGCCGAACATAAACGCTTCATGCCTGCGCTTTTGGTTGCCTGAGGAGAAATTATAAGCCAAAATCGGGAGCAATCCGTTGGCTACGCCGATAGAAAAATAAAGCGGAAGCTGATCCAGTTTTTTAACAATCCCAAGCGCAGCAACAGCCTCTGTAGCGTATCTTGAAACAAATTTCGAAATCGCAGCAATCGAAATTACGGTCAGCGCATATTGCACGGCAGATGGAACACCAACGGAAAGAATTCCTTTCATATGCCTTTTTGCATATTTCAAGCGGGCAAGTGAAAGATTGACAATGATGGATTTGCGTTTTACTGCAACAAACAAAAGGAAAAACAATGTGGCAAAAATATTGGAAATGGCAGTCGCCACGCCTGCTCCGACCGCACCCATATTCAGAAAGCGGGGGAGAACAAATTGGATCCAGTACGATATTGCAGATTCCGCCTAAAGAGACGCCTAACGCGGCGGTGAATGCGTCCCCTTCGGCGCGGATGAGATTGGCCAGCAGGACATTTAATACGGTACCGGGGCCTCCGATCATGATGACCCATTTCGCATAGCCGAATGCAAGCTCGTACGTGGCTGCTGTCGCACCGCAGAGATATAAGAGCGGGGAGGAGAGACTCCAAAAGAAAACAGAAAACAAAACCGAAGTGACAAGACCGCCCCAAAAGGAAACAGCACATATTTGTTTGGCTTTTTCATCGTTGCGTTGTCCCAGTGCGCGGGCTGCAAGACTGGCGCCGCCGATTGCGAACAGGTTGGACACGGCTGTCAGCATTGTGAAGGCGGATGAGACAATGGTAACGGCAGCCGTTTGCTGCGGTTCGTTTAATAATCCTACAAAATACGTCTGCCAAGCTGTAAATCAGCACAATCATCTGGCTGATAACGGATGGAAGGATTTGCTTGAGCACAGCTTTTTTTACCGGCATTTGCTCAAACAGAAATGTTTTATCTATGGCTTTTGCCATATGCAAATCACCTTTATAAACATAAAAATACTTAAATTTTCGGCGCGAATATGCAAAATCAATTTTTCAATCCCTGCATTTTATTATAATTCTCGTTTTTCCTTTTGTCAAGAATAAGTTAAGATAAAATGGGATGTCACCAAATTCGAGATGCCCTGCAACTGTAAACCGATTGATACGTATGTGGGGCAATCTATGCGCAGAATTCGTCCAAAAAGACGATCCCGCTCTGCAAAAAAAGCTAAAAAGCGAAGTGTACCGGCCACCCCATCTTTTTGCACAGCGATCAGGGTAATCGGTACACATCGGCAGGTTACCAAGCCTTATTTAGAGAATATAACGTGATGCATGCCAAGAGCCGGAATTTCCAGGGATTCCAGGGATAACGCTGTCTTGGAATGCTTCTTCGGCCGCTTCAAGGTTTCGTTATTCGTTATCGGGAGTGCGGCAATCAATCTGAATTTCGTCATCGATCAAACAGTTCATTACGGTAAACCACCTATTTAATTTAGAATAAAACAGATGGTTTAGTTCGCTTTTTTCTGTCTGTTATCTTTTGACCACTTCATATGTTCCGAGCTGCCGGCTTATTCTTATTTAAGGCTTGACGTCAATTTTTGGTTTGTAATGAAATTGGACGACCATCTTTTTTTCGAAAGCGGGACAGAACTGCGTCAAGCTCATCGGCGGATAGAAGGGAAAGAAAAAAGGTTAGTGTCACGGCCGAAAACTCGGCTTCTCCGTTTTCCAACGCTTCATAGTCTTCTGGCAAAAGCTTAAGATGCTCTGCCATTTTTTCCAGTGTAAATCCATTGGTAAAACGAAAATCTCGTACACAGATTCGCATCAGGCGCTGCATACGGGCGTTCGGCGATCGCATAGGTAGGGTTCCTCCTGATATAGTTACAAATATCTCCAAATATAAGTGTACCATTGCGTGCGTTAAATGACTACGAAGCGTACTTCAATTTGCAAAACTTGCGTATGAAGATACGTAATCTCATCATAAAGATTATGCGCGATTTTGACGGAGACAATTATATAAAATAAAAATTTTGTTCAATTCAGGGGATGTGCGAATGGAAATCATTTACCAATGTATACTTTTGCTGGCGTGGTTCGTCCTCGTTTTCCTTATCATCGCATACCGTGCTCGCAGCCGTGCCAGACGGAAGCTGCATGAAGATATGCTGATGCAAATGCTCTGGTACTTGGGCACTGACGAAGATTACGAACCTTTCAGGGAGCGCCGGCAGCTTCTCGACCAGAACATTTTCCGGTTTTTCTTTGATGAGCGCCGGAGGCGGTGACGTACAGTGCAAAAAGTGATTATGGCCTTCGTATCCATCGCCCTTATCCTTACGTCGCTTTGTGTGTCCTCCTATGCTTCCGATTATGAGGTTATAGGTTATGCAAGTGCTAATCCTTTTGTAACTTTTACGTATGAAGGTGTTGTGCAGCCTTCTTTGAAGTATAACGTAAATGTTTCTTCGGTCGATTATTACTCGGATACCGTTGCACAATTTAGCGAGCCTGTGCATTTTGTTCGGCGTGTCGAGCTTGAACAGAATGTATTTCAGGATTACAGCGGATTGATGGAGTTTTATTTTCACCAGACATTGGATCCGATACCTGCTTTTGAGGTTGCCGACGATGAATTTGTGCGGATTGGGTTTGCATTAGCCGTTCTGGAATTGAATGCCGATGGTTTTAACAATCTAAGTCAGAAAATATCGATAGAGAACGGATTGAGCGATTTGGTTTTTGAATATTCCGCATATACGATAGAGCCTTTGATTGTCGGACAACAGCCCCGTGGGTATATGCTGAATTTTTATGTTCCTTCGGATTCTTTTCTTGAGCCGTTAACACCCGGTGAGCCTAATCAGGGCTACAGCCTTAAAGTCGATATCGCTACAGAATATGTATGGGCGTATAACACTTCGCTGACTT
>USSJ01000222.1 GCA_900557285.1 uncultured Clostridia bacterium
GTTTCGGAAATTTCGGGACCGAAATTTCCCAAATATACTGCCAATGCATTGCAGCCCGCTTTCTTTATATCCGCGAGCGCCTGCTTCATATGTATCTCACTCTCTACGATACATACGGGACATTCATAGACACCATCCTTCCCGTATTTCTTTTCATATGCTCCGATCAACGCCTTCCGCCTGTTGACAGACAGGCTTTCCGGAAAACAATCGCGCGATACCGCCACAACACCGATTTTGATCTTTGGAATATTCAACATTTTGATTCTCCTTGATTATCTCTGAACTCTGCCGTTTTCTCCGCTTCTCATCAAGCGCTGTATTTCATCCACCGAAACAATATTGAAATCACCTTCCACAGAATGTTTCAAAACACTCGCCGCCACCGCAAATCCGATCGAATCGGAAAGCGTATATTTTTGGCTCAGCGCATAGATCATTCCCGCCGCAAATGCATCTCCCCCGCCTACACGATCGACCATATCCATCGTATATTCGCGCGAATGCGCAAATTCTTTTCCGTCATAAATAAGCCCGAAAATTTTATTGCGATTGGCATTGATCGTGCGCCGCTCCGTAAACGCAAGCACTTTAAAATTAAATTTTTTCAGAAGTTTTTCCGCCGTCTCCCGACTGCGTTCCGCACTCTCGGGCAAATCGGATTCTATGGAAAATACTTCTTCTGCCTGACTTTCATTGGCAATGCATACGTCCGACATCTCCAAAAGCGGAACCATTACCGCCGCCGCCTTCTCTTTCGTCCAGAGTTTACTGCGGTAGTTCAGATCACAGGATATCGTAACCCCTTTCTTTTTCGCGATCCTGCACGCCGTATGCAACGCTTCCGTTAACTTTTCACCGAGCGCCGCCGTGATCCCCGTAAAATGAAACCAATCCGCGCCGTCCAATATCTTTTCAAAATCGTAATCGCCCGCTTCCGACAAAGCAAATGCCGAGCCCGCCCGATCGTAAATCACGTTCGAAGGACGCTGTGATGCGCCTTTTTCCATATAATAAATGCCGAGCCTGTCGCCGCCGAAAACGATCTTTGATGTATCCACACCCCATTTTTGCAGGTTCGCTCTGCACGCTTTTGCCAGATCGTTTTGCGGGAGCCGTGTCACATATACGGAATCGCAGCCGAATTGCGCAAGCGATACCGCCACATTAGCCTCCGCCCCGCCGTATACCGCTTCAAAACAATCTGCCTGCACCAGTCTCTTGTATCCGCACGGACTCAGCCGCAACATGATCTCCCCGAATGTAACTGCTTTCATCTCATCTTTCCCGCCTTTTCCATACATTCACGCGTTTTCCGTACGATCTCCTCTCTGCTTCCCTGCATCATCCAGCTCCCGCCTACGGCAAGGATCTTTTCAAATGCCAGATATTCTTCCATATTATCCGCATTCACGCCGCCCGTCGGAATAAACCGCACCTGCGGAAACACCGCCGATAACGCTTTGATCGCCTTCATCCCGCCGTATATATTCGCGGGGAAAAATTTCAAAACGGTAAGCCCGCAAGCCAGCGCCTGCATGATCTCCGTCGGCGTCACGCATCCCGGCAGATACGGGATCCCTTTTTCCTGACAAACTTTCCATACTCTCTCCGAAAAACCGGGGCCGACTATAAATTTTGCGCCGCTCTCTACCGCTTGGCGTGCCTGCACTTCATTCAAAACCGTGCCTGCTCCAACCCAGAAATCGGGATATTTCTCCGCCGCCATGCGCAGCGCTTCCTGCGCACATTCCGTACGGAAAGTTATTTCCGCAAATTTCAGTCCTCCCTCTTTCAGAGCGTCCATGTCCGGAACCACTTCGTCCATACTGTGAAACACGATCACAGGAATTACTTTACCTATCTTCGCTTGCTCAAAAAACTCATTCATGACTTTCAAATTTTATAAGATTCTCCCGTATTAATCGGATCTTGTCCGCCTGCGCATTCTCCGGGATAAAATCCGGCGATACGTCTTCGCCAAAAAATCTGACAAAAAATACTGCAGCCGCGTATCGTCCGTATTCTGTACTCAAATGATATGTATCCCGACACAGACTCCCGTCCCGAAAGGCTTTCAGCCGCCGCAACTTTTGAATAAATTCCCCCGTACGTATCAGCGGCATTCCGTTTTCTCCCGATACCCGCTCACAGGTCCGACGAATCTGCCGCATCATTTCAGATGGATCATTCCCATATAAATAAAACTTTTCGTGCGGCGAACCTTTTTCATACGACCACGTTTCGTTGAAAATCAATTTAGCCTGCGGACACACTCCCTTTATATATTGAATGATTTCGGTCAAATAAGGATAGTAGGAATCGTATTTTCCCGCCAGAAAACTTGCCTGCTGCAAAACGATATAATCCCATTTTTCAAATTCAAAAGCCGCATTCGCACTGACTGGCTTATCGCCGATCATAACGGCATCTTTCTGGTATTGGTATACTTCCTCTCTCTTTTCAATAAATTCACTGTGCTGCTCTAAACTGCATGCCGGCACATAAGGATTTCGGACAAACAATCTCGGCGTTATGCTTTCCATATACGCAGTACAGTCTTCCCCGAAACTGTTTGCCAAAACAAGAATTTTTTTCACACTCTCTCCCTCGCAAATCACTTTATTCAAGCTGTCTGTAAATTTTTTCTTTAAATTAATTCTCTTGCAGTGCGTTTGCCATTACAATCTATTATACAACAATTTCCGCTTTTGTCAAGATTCTTGCAAAAATCGCGTCCCCCTCTTTTCCGCATTCCTTATCTTTCGCAGCCATAGTATTTCAGATCCTTCAACACAAATCTCCTCCTATGCCGCCACAAAAGCAAATTGTCACAAATTTCCGCAAAACCCCATCCTCTCTGCCGCGTCTTTGTAACGCAGGCCATCATAATCATTTGAATAAAATAATTTTGAATTCCGATGTATCCGACAGGCTATCCCCCTTGACAACATCACAATATTGGCTAAATTATCGCTGATATACAAAAAGTGCC
>USSJ01000223.1 GCA_900557285.1 uncultured Clostridia bacterium
CGGGGTATTTGTTCCGTACTCAGGGAATGCGGAAAGGAATTCGACACAAGAACCTTTTCCAAAGCGATGGAGGCGGGCACGAAAGTAGCGTACGGCGCGGTGTCGGTGCCGAAGGAGGGCACGATCTTGACGGTCGTCCGCATGATGAGCGAACACGCGGGCAAAGCCGCGTCGAGAAAGAAAAATTTTGAGGAGTTTTTCGCGGACGTCATCGCAGAGGGCGACAAGGCGCTCGCCATGACCCCCGAACTTCTCCCCGTCCTCAAAAAAGCGGGCGTCGTAGACAGCGGCGGCGTGGGACTCATGACGATATTCCGCGGCTTTTTGGCGGCGCTCACGGGCGAGGACGTCGGCATGGAAATCCAGACGCAGGCGGCGGAGGATAAACCCGAAAAAGATTTCGGGGACAATTCGGACATCATCAATCTGGATCTGGGCGAGATCGAATTTGCCTATTGTACGGAATTTTTCATTATCAATTTAAAGAAATCGACGACGCTTGCGGACATCGACAAGCTCAAGGAAAAACTCATGCAGATCGGCGACTGCGTCATCTGCATCGGCGATCTGGAACTCGTCAAGGTGCACGTTCACACCAACAACCCGGGCAAGGCGCTCTCCTATGCGGTGGAGCTGGGCGAGCTGGACCGCGTGAAGATCGAAAACATGCTCGAGCAGAACCGCGCTCTGCGTGCAAAGCGCGAGGCGGAGAAAAAAGAGATGGGCATGCTCGCGATCTGTGCGGGCGAAGGCGTTGCGGCGATCTTTAAAGATCTTCTGGTTGATCGCGTGATCGAAGGCGGTCAGACGATGAACCCGAGCGCGAGCGATATTGCGACGGCGGTGCAGAAGATCAATGCGGAACACGTTTTTGTGTTCCCGAACAACAAAAATATTATATTGGCGGCGGAACAGGCGAAAGCGCTGGTCACGAACCGCACCATACACGTTATTCCGACGAAGAACGTGCCGCAGGGCTTTGCGGCGGCGCTGGCGTTCAACAGTGAGGCGAGCGCGGAAGAGAATAAAACGGATATGATCCATGCCATCGACAACGTCAAAGCCGGGCAGGTTACATACGCCGTCCGTTCGACGAGCGTAAACGGGTTCAATCTGCACGAGGGCGACATTATCGGATTGGATGACAAGAAGATTCTGGCAAAGGGCACCAATGTAGACGATACGCTGCTTGCGCTGATCGACAAGCTGAAAGACAGTACGCACGAGATCATCACGCTCTATTACGGCCAGGATATAAAGGAAGAGGATGCCGAAGCGCTTGCCGCGCGGGTAGCGGAGAAATTTCCTGATTGCGACGTCGATTATCATTTCGGCGGCCAACCGATCTATTATTATATCGTATCGCTCGAATAAGAAAACAGCGCGGCGGGTGTTTGCCCGCCGTTTTTATTTTTGAAGGCAACGACCTGTTGCTGTATGCGCGGCGGGCGGAGCGAGCAAGCAGTCCAGATTTTGTTCCCCGTACGGGCGGTCGGGAATAAACTTGCGGGATCCGAAACGAATCAAAGAGTGCAGGAAACACATGGAACTCAAAAAGATACGGGGTATTTCCGAAAAACGGGAAAAAGACCTCAACAAACTGAATATTTTTACGGCGGAAGATCTGGTGCGCTATTTCCCGCGCGATTATCTGGATCTTACGCATACGGTCAGAATATCGGAGTGTTACCATAACGACATCGTGCTGCTGGCATGCCGCGTATCTTCGCCGCCGCAGACGGTGTACAACGGTCGCCGCAGTTTTGTGAAGGTTTGGTGCGACCAGGGCGGAGAGCGCTTTTCGGCGATCTGGTTCAATGCGCCGTATGTCAAGAACAATCTCAAAGCGGGCGAGGAATACCTGTTTTACGGCCGAGTCCACAACAAATACGGGATGGGCACGCCGAGCATGGTAAACCCGTCTTTTGAGCTGCGCGAAAAAAATTATCGGCTGAAGGGGATCGTGCCCGTGTACGGACTTCGCGGCACGCTCACGCAGAAGGCTCTGCGCGATGCGATCCGCGACGCTCTGCAAAAGGTTTCCGTCGTTTCGGCTATTCCCCCGGAGCTGATACGAAAATATGCGTTGCCTTCCCTTTCGGAGTCGTATCGGAAGATCCATGCGCCCGAAACGCTTTCGGATAAGGACGGAGCCGCCGAACGGATCGCTCTGGAAGAGTATTTTATTCTCATTTCTGCGTTCCGTTTCATGAAAGGCGGAAAGGAAGATGCGCGCGTCTTTCGTTATTCCGCTACGGCGCGGGAAACGGCGGAATTTGCGGCGCGTTTTCCGTTTACGTTCACGGACGGGCAGAAGCGCGCGGTGGACGATATTTATGAAAACCTCAAATCTCCCAAGCGGATGAACCGTCTGTTGCAGGGTGATGTGGGGAGCGGAAAGACGGCGGTGGCGCTGTGCGGCATTTACATGGCGGCAAAAAGCGGTTACCAGGCGGCGTTTCTGGCTCCGACGGAAGTTCTGGCGGCGCAGAACTATGCGCTCGTGCAGAAATATCTTCCCGAATTTAGGTCGGCGTTTCTGGCGGGAAGTACGTCCGCAAAGGAGAAACGGGAAATCAAAAAGGCACTCAAAGAAGGGGCGATCGATATCATCTGCGGCACGCACGCGATCATTCAGGAGGACGTGGAAACGAAGAACCTTGCTTTCTGCGTCTGCGACGAACAGCACCGTTTCGGTGTTGCCCAGCGCAGCGCGCTGGGAGAAAAGAGCGCGGGGGCGGATATGCTGGTCATGTCCGCAACGCCCATTCCGCGCACGCTGTCATTGATTTTTTACGGGGATCTGGACATTTCGGAGATCAAGGACAAGCCGAAAGCGCGCTGTGAGATCGTAACGGGCATTGTTCCGCCGCACAAGTATGAGAGCATGCTCGAATACATCGGAGAGGAAGCGGCGAAAGGCAACCAGAGCTATTTTGTCTGCCCGAAGATCGAAGGGGACGACGAAGGTTCGCTGATGAGCGTTAC
>USSJ01000224.1 GCA_900557285.1 uncultured Clostridia bacterium
TTTTACGATCTGCAGACCCGGGCGCAACGTATTCGCCGTTGAATGGCATGCCCCCGAAACCAGACCGTCCACATCTCCGGCTTTCAGCATCAATACGCCGAAATATGTATTGTCATAAGAAAGTTTGTCTGCTTCTTCTTCCGTCATCCCCTTTGCTTTGCGCAAAGAATATAAAAGCGACGCATATCCCGCACGCTTTTCACTCGTTGCGGGATCAACGATCTCCACACCGCTCAGATCCACATCCGGATTTGCTTTTTTGATCTCTTCCGCATTTCCCAGCAGCGTGATTTTTGCCACGCCTTCCTTCACCGCCATCGCCGCCGCTTTGACGACACGGCTGTCTTCACCTTCGCAAAGTACAATGTGCTTTTTCAAAGCCGACGCTCTTGCCTTGATTTTCGCAAGGAACGCGTTTTCTTTACCTTCCTCTGCACAGACACAACCTGCCATAAAATCTTAACCTCTATCGCTTTATTTTTTGCCGCGTTTGGTGTATAATGAAAAGGCGGCATCCTTCTGTTCGTTCAGAACGACCGCCTGTCCACGCCGCACGGTTATTTCCGTATTATTATATAATATTTATTTAAAAAAGTAAAGGTTTTAAGAAATAAAATGAAAATTTGCGGCATCATTTGCGAATACAATCCCTTCCACAACGGTCACGCCTACCTGATCGGACAAGCAAAAAAACTTTCCGACTGTGACGCCGTTGTCTGTATTATGAGCGGAAACTTTACACAACGCGGAGAACTCGCTTTTCTCGACCGTTATACGCGCGCCAGGCATGCGATTCTCGCCGGCGCGGATGCAGTCATCGAACTGCCGACGATCTTTGCAACGGCTCCCGCTGAAATTTTTGCAAAAGGCGCCGTCAAAATATTAAATTCTATACCTGATTTTACCGCGCTTGCTTTCGGCTGCGAAAACGCGGACAAAGCAGCATTTTTAAAAGCGGCTCAAGACGCGGCAAGCGAATCCGGCACATTCAAAAACGTTCTGCGCCAGTATCTGAAAATCGGTTCCAGCTTTACGAAGGCCCGCGCACAGGCGTTGGCGCAGGCAGGCGGGCCGGGATCCCTGCAATTTATCTCTTCCCCCAACAATATTCTGGGTGTCGAATACCAGAAAGCACTGTCGGCATTTGAAAGCCGTGCCGAAATCCTTCCGATCGAGAGAGTCGGCGCCGATTACGCCGATACAATACTTTATAAAAACTTTTCTTCGGCAACCGCCATCCGTAAAGCCGTTTATGAAGGCAAGATCCGCTCCGTACGAAAAAATATCCCCGAGTATGTATTAAAAGATCTTCAGAATACAGTAAAACCGGAGCTGTATAAAAAGATCGCGCTCTATTCCGTAATCCGCGCGGATGAATCGGAATTGAAAAATATCCTGGATTGCACAGAAGGATTGGAAAACAGGCTCAAAGCATTTGCAAAAAGCACGCACGACTACGATGAATTTATAAAAAAGGTAACGACTAAGCGCTATATCTCATCCCGCATCCGCAGGATCCTGGTTGCCGCTGTATTGAGTATCAGCGAAGATCTCGTGAAAAAAGGGCTGAAAAATCCGCTGTACATGAAAATACTCGCCGTCAACAAACAACACGCCGACAAAATCCTTCCCGCGTTAAAACTTTCCGCTTTCCCTTGCATAACGCGCCGCAGCGACCTTTCGCTCTTAAATAAAACCGCTTCGGAAATTCTCGCCGTCGATACGCTGGCGGCCGATATTTTCAACCTCGCCGCCGGCCGCAATTTTACGGAGTCTCAGATGCGCCTGATCGATACCTCATCCGTTTTATAATTTCTTCTCTCTTTGCGGTTTTAAAATATTGATACGGCCGGAAAACCACCAGAAAGCCAGAAATTGTTTTAAAAAAGAAAACACTCTTGAAATATCGTAAAACAGATTTTGCATATGATCTTTTTTTAAGAGATTTTTAAAAGGATGCCAAGAAATCAGGCATCCTTTTCTGTTATTGTTCGGTTTATGCTTCGCATAATACTCTGTCAAACCCCGGAATATGCCGAAAATCCTCCATCGACAGGGATAACAGTACCCGTCACGAATCCGCTCGCAGCGTCATCCGAGAGCCACAGCAATACCCCGTTCAAGTCTGAAATTTCTCCGAAACGGTTCATAGGCGTTGCCCGCAGTATTTTTTCCGTGCGTGCAGTAGGTCTGCCTTGCTGGTCGAAAAGCAGAGCTTTATTCTGATTGGTCACGAAAAATCCCGGAGCGATCGCGTTTACGCGGATCTTGCAAGGCGCAAAATGAACGGCAAGCCACTGTGTCAAATTCGATATGCCGGCCTTCGCCGCACTGTATGCAGGGATTTTTGTCAATGGACGGAATGCGTTCATGCTCGAAATATTGATGATATTTCCGCCCGTTTTCACCATGTCTTCCGCAAACACCTGAGTTACGAGAAAAGCGGTCATAATGTTCAGATCGAAAACAAAACGTATTCCGCTTTCTTCCAACCTGAAAAAATTTTTGACCGAATTCGCATCTTCCGTCATTACTTCATTCTCGCAAGTCGCACGCGGATTATTTCCGCCTGCCCCGTTGATCAGAAAATTAACTTTTCCGAAAGATTCCACGATCGTTTCCTTGGCTGCCGTAATACTCTGTTTGTCCAGACAATCACAGCGGATCGCTATGGCATTCTGCCCGATCTCGTCGGCAACCGTTTTGGCCGCTTCAAAATTTATATCCAACAAGGCAACTTTCGCCCCGCAAGCCGCCAAAGTTCTGGCAAACTCACTGCAGATCACACCGCCCGCCCCTGTAATCGCCACTATTTTTTTACTTAAGTCAACATTGAAAGGCAATTTCATAATCCGTTCGTCTCCTCTTTGTTTTTTATCTGTGTAATTCATAATTTTCGACAGCTTCGAACAAACCGTTAAGGTAAGCGGCGCCCAATGCCCTGTCATACAATCCGTACCCGGGTTTTCCGTCTTCTCC
>USSJ01000225.1 GCA_900557285.1 uncultured Clostridia bacterium
GCGGGATTGGTCGAATACATGGTCAAAAAGATCAAGCGCGAGATGCGCCGTCCCGAGATGCAGGTCGTCGCGACGGGCGGATTCAGCGAGATTATAGCAAAAGAGATTTCTTGCATCGACTGTGTGGATAAACTTCTCACTTTGCAAGGGCTTAAATATTTATATGATCTGAACAATGCGGCGGGCAGAAACTGAAGCGGCAGAGAGATCGGATCGGTTCATTGACAGGAGGGCAAATTTCATGAAAACGATCGGCGTTGCGATACTTGGGCTGGGCGTTGTCGGGAGCGGCACGTACAAAATTCTTATGGAGCATCGTGAGTTCTACAAACGCACGCAGAATGTGGATATCTCCGTGGAAAGCGTGTTGGAGATCAACCGTCAGCGTGCGCTGGATCTTGGTGTCGAGGAGAGCAAGATTTCCGACAATATTGCGGAAGTTGTGAGCAATCCGAATGTGGATATCGTCGTGGAAGTGATCGGCGGCGTGGAGCCTGCGCGCAGTTTTGTTCTGGCGGCGCTGCACAGCGGAAAGACGGTTGTGACGTCGAACAAAGAGCTTTTCTGTAAATACTGGCATGAACTGGAAAAAGCGGCGAAGCGCACGAACGCGGGACTGTACTTTGAAGCGAGCTGTGTCGGCGGGGTTCCGATCATCCGTACGCTGATCGACGGAATGCAGGCGAACGTTTTGCATGAACTGACCGGCATCATCAACGGTACGACGAACTATATTCTCACGCGCATGACGCGCGAGGGGTTGGGGTATCAGGAAGCGCTCAAAGATGCGCAGGCGCTCGGATATGCGGAAAAGAATCCGACGGCGGACGTGGAAGGCTACGATGCGGCGTATAAACTTTCCATCCTTGCGAGCCTTGCTTTTCATACAAAAGTTCCTTTGGACAAGATCTATCGGGAAGGCATCACGGAAATTTCCCGTCAGGATATTGCGTACGGCGATGAACTCGGGTACGTTCTGAAACTTCTGGCGATCGGCAAGAACGACGGCGCGGGGAACATCGAAGTGCGTGTGCATCCCGCGTTTATACGCAAAGATCATCCTTTGGCGTCGGTGAACGACAGCTTCAACGCGGTATTTTTGAAGGGCGACAGCGTCGGGGATATCATGCTTTATGGGCGCGGTGCGGGTGCGCTGCCGACGGGAAGCGCGATCGTGTCGGATGTCATTTATGCGGCAACGCACAGCGAAGCCAAGTATGCCACGTTCAAAAATACGCAGTCGGCGGAACAGGGCGTTAAATTTGTGACCGATTTCAAGAGCCGTTATTACATTCGTTTTACGGCGAAAGACCGTCCGGGCGTTCTTGCAAAGGTGGCGGGCATCTTTGCAAAATACAATATCAGCATCATCGATCTGATCCAGAAAGGAGAAGATATGGATACGATCCCGATCATACTCATCACGCATGAAACGGGAGAGCTGGCGGTACGGCGCGCGATGGACAAGATCGGACAGCTGGAAGACGTGACGGAAGTGAATTCGGTGATCCGTGTCGGAGGCTGAGAGATGGTCAACAGAGGAGAAAACCTGTCCGTCCATATAGCGGAGCATTTCAAGGGCGGCGACGGGGAAGTATTTATCAAAGACCTTACGGCAGGGAAAAAACCTGCAAACGTCCGCGTATGCAACGAAATGATTCTGTTGAAAAACAGTTCGATCGGTTTTCACAGACATGACGGGGACAGTGAGATCATTTATATTCTGGAAGGCGAAGGCTTGTATCGCGACGGGGAGCAGGATGTGCTTGTACGGGCGGGCGATACGCTCATCTGTTGCGGCGGGGAGAGCCATTCTTTGCGCAACGAACTGGAGCAGCCTTTGAAATACCTTGCGTTCATTGTAACGGAATGATTGTTTTTTTTGCGCGGCGCAGTGGATACTGCGCCGCGTTGTTCCATACAGGGAAAGGAGAAAATCATGCGGGCGGCGGTTTTGGTAAATGCATATATACGTTCGGCGGGGATGATACGTCAGGCGGAACGGATCGCGGAAGAATTGCGGAAAAGGGACGTAAATGTTCAGATCGTAAAAAACGGTACATTTTTATGCAGTGTACAAGAAAATGCGATAACGTACCCTGAAAATTTTGACTTTATTGTATATCTGGACAAGGATAAATATTTGCCGCGCATGCTGGAAAAGGGCGGGCTGCGTCTGTTCAATCGGGCAGAGGCGGTGGAGCTTTGCGACGATAAAATGCTGACGTATATCGCTTTGGCGGGGAAAGGGGTGAATCTTCCGGAAACGTTGCCGGCTCCGCTTTGTTATTATCCGGACGCGACGCTGCCCAAAGGGTATATCGGCGAGATCGGCAGACGGCTGGGATATCCGTTGATCGTGAAAAAGAGTTTTGGCAGCTGGGGCATGGACGTGCGCCTTGCGGCGGACGAAAAAGAACTGACCGCGATTGCGGAAGAATTCCGCATGGTTCCGCATTTGTATCAGAAAAAGGTGGGGATCAGCGGCGAAGATTACAGGGTGCTTGTCGTAGGCGGAAAAGCGATCGCGTGCATGAAACGGAAAAACGAAAAAGATTTTCGTTCGAACATCGAAGCAGGCGGAAGGGGCAGCAGAGTACAGCTTCCCGAAACATTTCTGAAGACAGCGGAGCGCTGTGCAAAGATCCTGGGACTGGACTACTGCGGCGTCGATCTTCTGGACGAAAAGGGGGAACCGTATGTATGCGAAGTCAATTCGAATGCGCTGTTCAATGAGGCGGAACGCGTCACGGGCGTGAATGTGGCGGGAATCTTTGCGGAGCACATGGCCGGGGAATGTAAGCGGTCTTGATGATTTCGCAAAAAGTTAATTGTTGCGAAACAGAACAGATAAATTTGTTTGAATAAATTTTAAATATATTCATTTTTTTATAGGATTTAATGAATAAATTTAAAAACATTTGTATGATTTCCATAGTAAATCGTTGACAAAGCAGGAGAGAAAGTATATAA
>USSJ01000226.1 GCA_900557285.1 uncultured Clostridia bacterium
TTCTTTCCGTAGCCGATCCTGTACAGACGATCGATGGCGGGATTAACATACATGACCCCGATCATGTCCCTTCCGCCGCGTTCCAGCTCCCAGAGCATATAATTTTTCTTGTTCTCGAACTGGATCATCGGATGTTTGGCATCCAGCACCATCAAGGAAAGCAACGGCATCACGCGCGAAAGAAAATAGCTCTTGCATTCCTCGCTCTGCCGCGGCGTCAGATCCGCCGCCGTCAGGATGCGCAGGCCCGCTTTGGAAAGTTCGCCGCGCAGTTTTACGTATGCGGACGCGCGGCTCTTGTAATGCTTGCGCACGACCTGCATGATCCCCCAAAGCTGCTTCGCCGCCGTCAGCTGCGTCTTGTTGTCGGTGATCTCGGGAGTTTCCAGCATTTCATTGTACAGACTGCCCACCCGTACCATGAAAAACTCGTCCAGATTCGAACAAAAAATAGATAAAAATTTGCAGCGCTCCAATAGCGGATTGCTAAGATCCGCCGACTGATCCAATACCCTCTTGTTGAACAATAGCCAGCTGTATTCCCTGTTTACGTAAATATCGCGGATAAACCGCTTTTTCGCTTTCTCAACGGGACTCAATTCCTTCACGATATCATTTCTCCTTTCGCTCTTTCCACACCCGTTCTCTTTTTCTTACATTATTCCTTCGCATCCGCTTTCATGTCTTCTTTATTGTTTGTGCTTTTTTGCTTCGCGCCGACGGCCCCAACTTTTTTTGACGTCGTTTTCTTCCCCGATCCGGCGGCTTTCTTTTGCGCCGTTTCAGATTTTTTGTCCGAAAGTTTCATGCTTTTTGCGCCGTACGTTCTGCGGGATCCCTGTGCCTTGCCCGCGGCTGTTTGCCCTTCTTCGCACGAAACACGACTCTGCCGCGCAAAATCATAATACGATCCCTGCAGACGGTTTTCCAAAATCAACTGTAAATACCCTTCCTTCACGCCGCGCGAACTGATGCGGATCTCCTTCGCCCCGAAACGTTTGAAAAGCGTCTTTGCCACTATGGCGGCGATCCCTGCCGAATACAGCTTTTCGGGTGCCGATTCCAAAATCAGCCTGGAACGATCGCGCCCTTCGATCAGATGATCCGCGAGTTTTTTAAACTTTTTGTAGGTCATGACGCGCTCTTCCGACTTGTCTTCTTTGTAAAAAGCGTTGTAAAGCTCATACAGTGCCCCGCAATTCGCACCGACCGCTATGACCGAATCGAAGGAGCCTTTCCCCGGGACTTCCGCTTTGTCAAACTTCTTTTTGAGATATTTCCGGATCTTATCCGCCTCTTTTACGGACGGCTGGATCTTTTCCACAAATTTTTCATGAAGGTTGAAGATCCCGAAATCGAGAAACACCCGCTTGGAAAGGTCTTCCCCCGCAAGATCGCAGATTTCGATACTTCCGCCGCCGATATCCACAAGCGCCGTATTCGGTTCGGCCCCGAACTCGCGGTTTGCCGCAAAGTCGCAATACGCTTCCGTTTCTCCCGATACGGGATTGATCGGAAGCCCCGTGCGCTCTAAAATCGCTTCGCTGACCCGTCCGCTGTTTTCCACCGCGCGCAACGCAGCCGTGGAGATCAGATATACTCTGTCCGCCGACAGATTCCTGCACTTCTCTTTCATGTCCGATACGGCCGCCGCCAGCTTATCAATGCCGCGCGCCGACAGGTCTTTCCCTTCCATATAATGCAGCATCGCAAGATTCACGCGGTCGCTGAATACCGTCTGCAAACGCTCGCCGTCCGTTTCCGCCGCGATCAGCGATATGCTGCTCGAACTGATATCAATGACACAATATTTCATGTTTTCTCTTGTCCTCTCTGTCCGCTCACCTTCCGAAACAGACGCCGATATCCTCTGCCTGGCGCACGATATCCGACGTCGGATCGACAAACTTGTACTTCCCTGCGATGTCGGGCAGCGCGTTGAAAGTGATATCCCTGCCCGCGACGGCTACCGTGACGCCGAATTGCCCCTGCGCCGCAAGTTTTCCCGCATAGCTTCCCAATCTGGAAGAGAGTACCCGATCGTACGGCGAAGGATTCCCGCCGCGCCGGATATACCGTGCCGCGCGTTTCGATCCCCGTCCGCTCGCCGATCACTTCCGCCAGATGCTGGGTGACCGTCGTTTCGCCGCGCTCCGTCCTCACAAACACGCGCTCTTTCTTCTTGAACCGCGCTTCGCTGTCCAAGACCGCACCCTCGCCGACCGCTATGATGTTGCAGGGCTTACCTTCCTCACAGTTTTCCCGAATCGCTTCGCAGATCTTATCGATATTGAACGGGATCTCCGGCAGCAAAATCACTTCCGCTCCCGCGGCGATTCCCGCATACAATGTCAGCCAGCCCGCTTTGTTGCCCATCACTTCCACAAGAATCGTCCTGCCGTGGCTCGCCGCCGTCGTGCGGACTCTGTCGATCGCTTCCGTCGCCACGTCCACCGCCGTATGAAATCCGAACGTAACGTCCGTTCCGTAAATATCATTGTCGATCGTCTTCGGCAGTCCTATCACA
Source organism: uncultured Clostridia bacterium (assembly GCA_900557285.1). GTDB lineage: Bacteria > Bacillota > Clostridia > Christensenellales > Borkfalkiaceae > Borkfalkia. The sequence continues at coordinate 2,528 of USSJ01000226.1, forward strand.
TTGCACCCTTCCGCACACAAAAGCGCCGCCGTACGGTGCGTGCCTGCCCCGCCCAGCGTAAACAGACAATCCAGCCCCATCTTTTTATAGTTCGCACGCATCTTTTCCAGTCGCGTTTCCCCGTTCTCTTCGGGCACCGTCATCGTCTTGAAAGGCGTGCGCCGCGTTCCGAGAATCGTCCCGCCTAAATTCAAAAGCCCTTCAAAATCTTCCCTGTCCATCGGCGCGCTCTCACCCCGGATCAATCCGCCGTATCCGTCCGGAATTCCCACAATTTCACAATTTTTTATATTCCTGTATGCGTATAAACCTATCGCACGCATGACCGCGTTCAATCCGGCACAATCTCCGCCGCTCGTCAATATTCCGATCTTCATACCTGCCTCCCCTTTTATTTTACCACCCTCTCCCCGCTTCCGTCAACGCTCTGAA
>USSJ01000227.1 GCA_900557285.1 uncultured Clostridia bacterium
TCGGATGACAACTACTGTATGAGCGTCAGCATACGGAACGTGAACGCGTCGGAAAAATTGCGTATGTTAAGCCCCGTAGCCCGTTCGATCTTGTCCAGCCGATACATCAGCGTATTTCTGTGCATATACAGATTCCGCGAAGTTTCGCTCACATTGAGTGAATTTTCCAAAAATTCTTCCGCCGTATTGACCATATCTTCATCTTTGAGAAGTTCGCGTGCATCCCCTTCCAGAAGGATCGAAAGGTATTCTTCCAGCTTTGTTTCGGAAATATCTTCCAGCATTTTGACCAAAAGAAATTCCCTGTAACTGTGCACGAATCCCTTGGAATTGAACAGAGAACTCATGCGCAGAGCCGCGCTTGCCTGCTGATAAGATACGCTGACATCCTCAAAATGGCGGAACATTCCGCCCACTCCGATATGACAGCGAATCCCCAGTTCTTCCCACAGCGAACGGGCCAGAAAGGACGCAAAGTCCACGGAACTCTGGTATTCCGACTCAGGCTCCACGAATTTGATGAATGCGCAATCTTTACCCGAAACGGAAACGGCGCAATCCGCCTCGTTTTCGCCGTATTGCGAAAACAGCGCGATCACGTCGGAAACCTTTCCTTCCGCCGCGACCGCCAGAACAAAGCAAGGCTGATCCGGAACAGCATATTTGATACGGTATTTCTGAATATCGGCCGCATTGCATTCCCCCAGCAATATACGGCGCACAAATTCTCCTTTAGGCAGATTCACCGCACGGCTGGATGAGTTTTCGATCATATCCGCCAGAAGAAACGCATAATTTCTCTGAACATGCGTGGCGCCCTCGATCCCGAAAATATATTGTTCCGCCTTGAAGATCGCTTTGAAATACGTAAAGCCGCCGCTCTGCAAAATCCCTTCAAAATCAGGCAAGATCTCCTCGCCCGAAGGGGACGAAACCGGTATTCCCGTCGATGTAAAGACAGAAAGATCGATCCCCGTATTTTCACTGATATTCCGCAATGTCTTTTTCAGTTCACTGTTCATATTCACCCCGCCGCGCAACGTTTGCTGCGCCGTCTGTCGCGTTCTATTATAACGCAAAACTACAGAAATATCAATGATTTTTTTCCTTCCCCTGCTCCTTTGCGCAAATTTTTGCCCGTTTTACACATCCTGTTCCTATACCTCTCATTCCCCCATCCCCGCTCTTTCCGTCCTCTCCTGCGCCGCAAGGGTATCGACGCCCGGCCCCTCCGATTCCCGCTCTTTCCGCCCTCTCCTGCGCCCAAAATTTTTGAAAGTGATAAAATAACTTTTTTATTTTATACTTGACACTTCCGTCCATATATAGTAAAATTAAGTTGTGGAATTATAGGTTCTTTCCTGCATAGCGCAGGAATTTTACCTTCCGCAAAATCAAAAATAATGGGGTAAATACTATGACAAGCAATGCTTTGGCAGAAAAGAAACCCGCCGCAAAACAAGGGAAAATCTTACAGGTTGTCCTTTCCCTGATCATATTTGCAGGATTTGTGGTGTTCCTGTTCGTGCCCGATCTCATTTCTTACGAAACCAGCCTGTTCACGCAGATTTTGAATGTGTTCAAAAATGAGTTTATCGGTTCGGATTTCTCGAAAATCGCCATGTATGCCGCAGTAGGCATGTATGCCGTCCTGCTCGTTTGCACGATCGCTTCTTTCTTTACCAAAAGAAATGCGGCTGCTGCCCTCAATTTTATTAAAACGGTCGTAGCCGTCGCTGTTACGGCATTGATCGCCTGCGCACTTATCCGCGATTTCGATCTGACCGCTTCCGAAATATTCTACAGCCAGAAAACGTACCTCGCCCTCAATTCGGTAAGCCTTTCCATGGCGCTCGGGCTCGTGGCTCTTGCCGTATTATCCATCGCAACTTACAAGGGCAAAGGCGTCGTGAAATTGTTCGGTGCAATTCTCGCTGCAGGATTTTTCGTATTTTCCTATTATACTTTCATCGGAGAATATACTTTCGCCGAGCTTTTCGGCAATATCACGCTCGGTACGGGTACGATCGCCGCGATCTCGGTCTATGTATTCCGGATCCTCGCATGGGCTGCGCTCGCCAACCTTGTGCTCGCCGTTCTGGCTTTTGCGATCCGCCGCACCAGCACGTTTGACCTGATCCGTTCCTGCATCATGCTCGTACTCGCCATTGCGGCGTGCGTCCTGTTCGGGATCTATTCGTCTTTCGGCACCCTGTTCAAAACGATCGGCCTGCTCGGATTCGCAGGCGTTGCGCTCGCTCAGTTTATCTATTGGCTGATCGTCGTCTGCGTGCTCCATGCCCGCAGGAAAAAACTTGCGGCCGAAAAGAAAAATGCTGAAAATGCTTTTGTTTTCGACGAAAACAATCAGATGACTTTCGCGGGAATTGCCGGTCAGCCCGTGCAAGCGGCTGACGCACAGGCCGCAGCCGCCGATACCGCAAATGCGGAAACAGCTGCTTCCGATACCGTTCAGCCCGACGCGCAGGAATCCAATCCCGACGCCGATACCGCCAACAAAGCTTTTGAAGACGCCGCGCAGATTTCTTTCGATGATATTGCAAAGTCACAGGCGCAACAGGAAGAAGCTTCCTACGACAGTGCGATCCGCGACGAAGCACAACCCGTTCAGGAACAGGAAGAAGAAAAACCTTTCGATTTCAATCAGGCAAAATACGACGGGAAATTCAACCGCCAGTATGCGGACTTTGCCGCGGAACAGGAAAACGCCGCGCAACAGCAAACGCAGGCTCAACCCGATTATGCGGCTCAACAGCCGTATCAGTCGGCGCCGCCCTATTACGGCAACGCATACCAGCAGACCTATCAGCAGCCTTATGCTCAGCCGGGCGCCAACTATTACAACGCGGGATTCATCCCCGACGGTTTTATCAGCAGCCTGACGCCTGCCGAAAAAGACGAGTGTGACCGCCTCTTTATTTCCAGAGT
>USSJ01000228.1 GCA_900557285.1 uncultured Clostridia bacterium
CGCCTATGATCCCGTATAACGCGCGCTCCCTTCGGCGCCGCGGCGGCAAAGCCCTTTAAGACCGTTTTTTCGAAAGCGAAAAAGTCAAAGGACGCAGAAAGCGGAAAGCAGTTCTTTTAAAGCGGCAAGCAATCTGTCGTTTTCTTCCCTCGTGCCTACCGTGATGCGGCAGAAATCTTTAAGCTTTTCGGTATTCCAAAAGCGCACCAGAACGCCGCGCTCCTTTAATCCCTTATAGACGGCTTCGCCGCCGATGTCTTTTCTGCCCGCGAAAAGGAAATTGGACGCGCTCTCGGGTACGAAAAAACCGAGTTTTACAAGCTCTTCCCGCACGCGGGCACGCTCCTCTATCACCTTTTTCGCCGTTTGCCGATAATATTCTCCGTCCGAGATCGCCGCGGCGCACACCGCCTGACACAGCGCGTCCACCGGATAGGAATTGAAACTGTCGCGGCAGCGCTCCAGCCCCGAAATCAGCGACGCATCCCCGATCGCGTATCCGCAGCGCAGGCCCGCCAGCGAATATCCCTTGGAAAAGGTCTTGACGACCAGCAGATTTTTATATTTTTTCGTCAGCGACACCGCACTTTCGTTGAAAAACGGCATATACGCCTCGTCCACAATGACAATGCGGTCGTTTTCCGCAATAAACTTTTCCATATCAGACAAGCCGATCCCGATGCCCGTCGGCGCGTTCGGGTTTGCCACGATCACACCTTGTGCTTGCATTTTCGTAAGTTTTGCAAGATCCAGCGTAAAATCTTCTTCCAGCGGCAATATGCGCTTCGGAATATTGAAAAAATCACAAAAAACAGGATAAAAACTATAGGTTATGTCCGCAAACGCCGCGCCTTTCCCGTCCGAATCAAAAAAAGCAGGAAAACAAAACGCAAGGATCTCGTCGCTTCCGTTCCCGCAGAATACGTTTTCCGGTTCCACCCCTTCCGCCTCCGCAACGGCGGCGCGCAATCCGTCCATGCGCAGAGGCGGATATAATTTCAGCGATCCGAAATCATATTCCCGATACGCCTGCAGCGCCTTCGGGCTGGGCGGATACGGATTTTCATTGGTGTTGAGCTTGACATACTTTTTGTCGGAAGGCTGTTCGCCCGCTGTGTAAGGCGTTATTTCCTGCGCCTTTTTACTTAAATAATTCTTCATATGCGTACCCTTTTCTATCTTGTTTTATCATACTGTTTTTTTCATAAAAAGTCAAGCGGCGCGCGCTTTTTCAAGCGCGCGCCGACCATATCCGACAAAACTTTCCATTCTTTTTCTTTTTCCGTCTTCTTTCAAACTGCCTTCGCTCCTTCTCTCGATCGGCGTTCCGATAACCCCTGACACGTTTTTCTGTGAAAGTCCTTCCTTCTTCCGCCGCAGCCGTCAACGCGCAATGCGCACGGACATTTCCGATGATTTTGCAGAAATCCTCGGAACAAGATGATTTTTACTCTCTTATCCTCCTGTTCAGCCGGCAAGCGGTCAACCGCCGCCCCGTGCGCACAATTTTTTCAAGGCCGCAAAGACCCCGTGCGCCGAACACGTTTCCGCTTCTATGAAATGTTCCGCTTCGGAAATATCCCAAAGATAATGCGCGTCCGAGTTTGTGATATACGGCAGTCCCAGGCGCGGATCTTGTTTGCTTTCTACCAATTCAAACCCCAAAGAGCGATCAAACGCCCCCAAAACGCCGATCAGACCGTTCGACTGCTTATCGACATGCGCAGGGATCGGAATGCCGCCGTATCCTTTTACAAGATCGGCAACCTCTTCTACCGAAATCCCCGAGCTTACGATCAGAAGGTCTTCGATCTCCCCGACAGGCTCATCGTCTTCGTTGAGGATCTGCTGTTTTCCGAAGATCTCACTCTTATTCCGTATCTTCAGGCGCGTCTTTTCCAAATGCGCTTCCAGCCGCTCCAAATGCGCGTATTCCTCGAAAAGACAAAGGATATGAATATCTTCGCTGGTCGTAAGCTCCATGGCAGGAAGCACGACCAGTCCGCTCTTCTTCCCGACTGCCATTGCCGCAGGACAATTCCGCCCCGTGTTATGATCGGAAACTGCGATCGCGTTCAGTCCTTTGATCAATGCCATGTTGACAATATTGTTCGGCGTGCTGTCATCGTCGCCGCAGGGGCTTAAACACGAATGAATATGAAAATCATAATACAGCTTCATTCTGCCGCCCCCTTCTCTTTATCGTCAATGTGTTTTCGACTGAAATCCCGCTATACGTTGCACAATTTTACTACTTGCTTGCTCGCTTCGAAAACATTTTCATTTGCACCGAGCACCCACAGTTTCAGCTCTTGCGCCCTTTTGTAAAAGGCTTCGTCCGGCTCCGTCCCTTCGCAGAGCACAATGCAGGCGCAATCGATCAAAGTCGCGACCGCCGCCACGTTGACATTGTTCATGACCGTCAGCCAACAGCAGGAATCGGGGGCGCGCGAAATGATATTGCTCAGAAAATCTCCGCAATACCCGCTTTCGATCGCGCGGTCTTCCCCTCTGCAAAATACCGCAAATCCGCTTTTTTCCGCAAATTCGGAAACCGTCATTTTCGTTCCTCCAGTTTTACGCAGTCAAGCACTCCGCCGCTGAGTACCACGTCTTCCGCATGGCAACGGCAGGTCGGCGCGCCGCAGGCGCCGCAATCGATCCCCGGCAATTTCTTCAGATATTCTTCTACTTGCATCAGCTTCTGCATCGCCGCAAACCGATCGGAATCCAAACGGAAGGACGTCGAAGGCTCCGGCGCTTTGTCCCAGATAAAAAAGCTCTCGTCCAGGCCGTAATCTTCCATCGTCGCCGGCGGTATTTTCAGCTTCTCCGCCAGCTGCCGCATATGATTGCGCGCAATGAACGGGTTTTCCACATTCAAAACGCCGCCCACGCAGCCGCCCGGACACATATTCAGCTCCACAAACTCCGCTTCG
>USSJ01000229.1 GCA_900557285.1 uncultured Clostridia bacterium
TGCAAATAATAACTCCCCGCCGCGGAAAGAGTTACGCTTTGAAGACTGCAAGAGATATACTGCTTCCCCGCCGTCAGAACAGTAAGCGAGCTTTTACCGATGACGACATTGCTCTCTAAATTGATTTGTCTGGCGGAAAGGATGTTTGCATTTTCGTCGACTGCGCCGATGTTTTCTCTTGCTTGCGTCTTTTGCGATGATGTAAGGCTTTGCGCCGTAAAACAAACGGCCTGTGCAAACTCTTCTTTCGTCGAATAGGTAGCGGCAATCTCATTCCCGTTTCCGTCCTGTGTCGCTTTCACCGCCGAATCCGCTTTCTGTGCCGCGCCCACTTTCACCGCGCCGCTGACGATATCCTCCAGATCGGACTGTTGCGCAAAATCCCCGCCAACGATGGATTGCGCCTGGTTTTTGGCATCTATAGCGGCCTGTGCCGAACTTGCGGCAGAATCAGCACTGCTTTGCGCACTCCTTGCGGCCGCTTCGCAAGCCGTTTTTTCGCTTGCCGCAGTCTGCGCGCTGGATACCGCGGCATTTTTAGATTCCAAAGCCTGTCCGGCGCTCGCCGAAGCGGCCGCCGCCGACTCCACCGCCGTATTTTTGGCGGCCAGAGCGGCCTCTGTCTGTTCAAACACATCATCAAAACGACACACTTCTTCCCAATACTCAGCATTCAGCGTACCGTCCGCATTGTACGGAGCCTGTGCGTTTTCCGCCACAAGCGATCGCACAAAAGTACCGTGTTCTCCTGCGTCCGGACAATAGGCGATTTCGTTATATGAATAAGTAAAGACAGAGTTCCAGCCAAAAAGCGCGCGCGCCGCGTATGCGGCATTTTTGACATCCGACATCAATCCGGAAACAGCCGAAAGAATTTGCGTGAATGAATTCTCGCTCGGCCAATCGGGGAGTTCTCTTTCCACGCCTCTTTCCACCGTAAAGGAAACGCGCGCCGTGGCCGTTATTTCCCCCTGCGCATTTGCTCCGTAAAACTGCGCATACACAGTGCCGAACCGCGCCGTAACAAGCGCCGGGATCTCGGCTTGCCAACCGCACATTCTCCGTCCTTCTTCGTCGCTTACCTCCGGTATCTCTCCGGCATAATTCATGTACAATCTGGGCGTGCTTTCCCCCGTCGTCAGACAAAACGCCACGGATAGTTGGGTATCCTCGGAAAAAGGAGCTATCACCATAAGGCGGCTCGTTTGCGAAGATCCCTGGTAAATACGTTCGGGAAAGCAACGCAGCACATTTCCCGACGCATCAAAAATAAAAATCATGGTTTCGATCGATCCTCCGTTTTCATTTTTCAGAAAAGGACTCCCAAAAGGCTGTCCTTGTGTCTGACTTTTATTTTATATGGCCTCACGGCTGATTTCAAGACTGACCGACAACTGTTTCTTTGTAAAAAGGCGCGGACTAACGTAATAACCCTGCAACCCGCTGTTCATTTTGCGGGCTGCAGAACTATATTCATTTCATAAAAAAAAGTGCGCAGAATCTTTCTGCGCACAAAAATTTAGAAACGGATCACTCCGGCAAAATCTCTCCGACGGCCGGATCCATGTCAGGCTCGCTTTCTGAAGAAACCATCTGTGAAGAATCTCCTTCCGGCGGATCTTCATCGGAATTATGATGCAATTTTTTCAGCTGGATCATTAAGTAAACAAAATGAGCGACCGCGGAAACACAGGCGACCGCCAAAGTGGCGATCGCCGCACAGATACTCCCCATTGACAAAACCAACGCACAATTCAACCCGACATTCAGGACCCCCACAGCAATCGAGCAGATAAAATTAAAAGTCGTCTTTTTCAAGGCAACGAGCAAATGGTAACTTGCGTGTTCCAAAAAACACCCGACCATGAACGAAACCACAAGCACCCTAAAAACAGGTACGGCTGTAAGATACTGTTCTCCGAAAATAATACGGACCACCAAAGGCGCCGCGACCAGCAAGACTCCGCCGATGAGAACAGATGTCACAAACAGCGCCGCGAAAACTAAAAACACCGATTTCTTTACCCACGCTTTATCGTTCAGTTTGGCAACAAAAAACGGATAAAAATAGACCATCATGGCGGACGGAATAAAATACAGAGCGGACGGTATGGTACTCGCCGCCTTATAATCGGCAAGCACCAATTCATCGGCTATCACGAGCCCGATCACGAACATATCCAGCATAAGCATCAGCTGGGAAGACGCGTTGGAAAACGCGGTAAACACAGAATGTTTAAGAAACGCCTTTTTCTCGTCTTTTGTGAGCGCAACACGCTCTTTGATAGCGTGCAGATACTTCCTGTTCATCCAGAACGCGATGGCTATCGTCAGAGTCATGGAAACATAATACAGCCATGCAATTCCTTTTACCTGCCACAGCCATGCGCCCAGAACAACACCGGAAGCAAGCAGAACAATATAGATGACATTTAAAACACTGTATTTGTTATTCTGAAAATTGATACGAAGATTGATCGAAGTCAGATTGAAAATACAACCGAAAATAGGATGGAAACTCATGATCAGCAGGATCGTGCCGGCACCTTTGATCTCAAAATTCATTGTTAACGCTAAAATAACGATAACAATTGTTGTCAGCACATTTGTAATCATCCCGAGCTTCGCCCCGAACAGGAGAAACGCATTTTTCCGCTTCTGATCTCCCGCACATTCCGAACCGAACTGCAAGATCCCCGCAATACATCCTAAGCCGTCAAACAGCATGATCATGGAAATGATGTTATTGCAATAAGAATACAGGCCATAATCGCCTTTTGACAAAAGCCGAACGACGATAATGCTCTGACAGAATGTAACCATCTTGACCAGAACGGTTGACAGAAAAATAAAGAAAAACCCGGTCGAATGGAGCCTTGTCAACAATTTTTTTATTTCCGGCATAACTCATCTCCGTCTGCGACATTTCCGT
>USSJ01000230.1 GCA_900557285.1 uncultured Clostridia bacterium
ACCATGAATACCATCCGCCTGTTTGCATTTGCAGGTCTCGGTTCTGCCGTATTCGGTTTTTTCGCGATTCTCTCAGGCGGAAACCTGCTCCTTGCAGCGATGATGATCTTGTGCGGCGGCATCACGCTCTCTTCCTGGGTCGGATACGTTAACGGCGTGCTTGACTTGGCAAACGAAGAAAACATGTCTCGCTTTATCCTCCTCAACAGCATCTTTTCTTTCCCCTTCGCTTTCGTATACCTGTGTCCTTCCTATCTGATCTCATGGCTCGGGATCCAAGGCTTTTTTATCTTATGCGCGGCATTCGGAATCATCAGCATTCTTTCAATGATCGGCGTAAAGAAACAACAATACGCATCCGACCTATAAATTTTTTTAAACCCAAAACACAAGGCAGATTTTTTTAAGTTTATTTTATCTATCGCTGTTAACCCTTTCGCTCGCTCAGCGAGTGGATTTCCAATCAAAAACAAAAAAGCCGAGCAAGGCATTGAAGCCTTGCTCGGCTTTTTAATACAAGTTTAATCAGGCATCGGCCCGGCCAATGATGCTTTGCAAACTTTACATTCCGTTTTTAGCTTTCCTTTTAAAACATATTTCCGCGTAATCTCTCTTTATTTGCGGACATAGACAGCTGTTTCAAACGGCATATATTTGCCGCCCGCTTCCCGTGAAGTATGCCCGAGATTGGACAATACAAGGCTGTATTCTCCTGCGGGAACACAAATCTCGTTTGGCCGATCGAAGTTGCAGACGACGAGGATCTCCTCCTCCCCATAGGTGCGAAGATAGACAAAACATCCCCTCTGCTCGGTGAGATCGACAAAACTTCCGTATCTGATCGCCCGACTCTGCTTTCTGAATTTTAACAGTGCTTTGTAAAACCTGTACACGGATTTTTCCGACTGCGCGTCTTTTTCTGCATTGACTTCCGCCCCGCGCGAATGCAGAGTGATCCACGGCTTGCCCGTTCCGAACCCGAAATTTTCCCCGCCCGTCCAGGCAATGGGACGGCGCACATTATCGCGGCTGCCGTAATTGATCTGTTCCATCAGCTCGCTTTCCGGCATTTTTCCGAGATTTTCACGATAGTAATTCCATGTTTCCACGTCGCTGAAATCCGTAATTTTATCGTAATGCGGATCCGGCGTGCCGAATTCCTGACCCTGATAAATAAACGGAATCCCACGGAGCAGATAAAACATGGCAGCATACATGGTAGCGCATTCGTAACGCAGCGTTGTATCGTTTCCCAACCTTGAAATGTAATGCGCCTGGTCGTGATTATCCGTAAACAGGGTATAGAAAAGATCATGCCGTGCCGTAAAATTCTGCCACTTTACAAGAATATCGCGCACCTCGTCTATCGCATAGGGACGGCGTTCAAATTTATTCCCTCGCCCGACGCCGAAATGCTCGAACTGGAAAATACAGGTCAGTTCGTGCCTGTCCGCCCCGCAGATATCGGTAATATCCTTTTCGCCGGACTGACATTCCCCCACCGTAAAAATATGGCGGGTCTTGTCCCTGTCAAACAATTCGCGGATGTATTCGTGCAGGTGCGGGCCGTTAAACATTTTCCCTTGCCGGAAATCTTTGGAAATATAATCCAGAACATCGCAGCGGAAACCGTCCACTCCCTTATCCACCCAATAATCCACCACCGCGCGCATTTCTTCCCGCACGCGCGGATTTTCCCAGTTGAGGTCGGGTTGTTGAACGGCAAAAGAATGCAGATAATATTCTCCCGTCGGTTCGTTATACTCCCACGCCGAACCGCCAAAGCACGCTTTCCAGTCGTTCAAAGGCTTTTCCGCCCAATAATAATAATCATGATAGGGATTGTCCCGTGATTGACGCGCTTGCTGAAACCAGAAATGCCGGTCGGAGGTATGGTTTGCCACAAGATCCATGATCAGCCTGATCCCGCGCTTGTGCGCCTCCGAAATCAAACGTTCCCAGTCTGCAAGGGTACCGAACTCGTCCATAATATCCCGATAGTCGGAGATATCGTAACCGTTGTCGCAATTGGGACTTTTATAGCAGGGCGAAAGCCAGATGGCATTGATCCCGAGATCCGCCAAAACATCCAGTTTTTCGGTGACGCCGTTCAAATCGCCGATCCCGTCACCGTTTGTATCGTAAAAACTGCGCGGATAGACCTGATAAAATACAAGATCCAGTATTTTTTCCCGTATTGATTGCATAGCATATTCCTCCTGCGATCCCGATCATAATTGTACCGCAAAAGCAGATAAATTTCAACATATTTCTTAGCCTTTTTTTTAGAAATCTTAACCTGTCCTTTCCCTCATATTTACTGTAAAACGCTTTTTTGTTACAATAAAAAGAAAAACTACGGGGAAACAGATATGAAATTCGGACATTTTGACGACGAGCGCAAAGAGTATGTGATCGAGACGCCCTTTACCCCTTTGCCGTGGATCAATTACCTTGGCGACGAGGACTTTTTCGGGCTGATTTCCAACACGGGCGGCGGGTATAATTTTTACAAAGACGCAAAACTCAGGCGGATCACGCGCTGCCGCTACAACAATGTACCGACGGACAGCGGAGGGAGATGTTTTTATATTGCAGACGGAAAAACGTTCTTTTCGCCCGCCTTTCTGCCCGCAAAGACGAAACTTGACCGTTACGAATGCAGGCACGGACTGGGCTATACTCTCTTTTCCGCGCAAAAGGACGGCGTTTGCACCAAACTGCTCTGCTTTGTGCCGCGGGGCGATCGATGCGAAATCCAGCAGCTGACGCTGACAAACGCGTCGGGCGAAAAAAAATCGCTGAAAATTTTTGCCGCAGCCGAATGGTGTCTTTGGAATGCGGTGGATGACACCACGAACTTTCAGCGCAATTACTCGACGGGAGAGGTGGAAATCGAGCCTTCCGTCCTCTACCACAAGACG
>USSJ01000231.1 GCA_900557285.1 uncultured Clostridia bacterium
CAATAATGTCTTGAATTCCCTGAAACTTTTATCCATATCTTCAGCCATAATCTATTTTTTATAAAGAATGCCCGACGGCGCAAATTCTTTGCGCCGTCGGGCATTCTGCTATGAACCGAAACGATTTACTCCCGCCCTTGAGTCCCCGCCGAATGGACGGACACAAAAGCCGACGGCAAGAATCAAAGACTGCAAGAGTCAAATATGCGGATGCTCCTGCGAAGGCTCCGCCCGCTCGTCCGTCGGCATCCCTTTGCGGCGGCGGACTTCTGCGACCGTCTTTTCATACCCTCTTCCCTGCGGACGATAAAATTTCTCGTCCTTAAGAGAATCCGGCAGATATTGCTGCTCCACCCAACCGCCGTAACTGTGCGGATATTTATAGTTTGCGCTCTCCGCTTTCGCCGACTTATCTCCGTAAGAATTATCTTTCAGATAGGGCGGAATATTATCGTCGCGCACTTCCCGCGCCGCGCGGCGCGCCCCATCCATCGCCAATATGACCGAATTGGATTTTTCCGCTTCGCAGACATAAATGATCGCATTGCTCAGCGGGATCAGCCCTTCCGGCGCACCCAGTTTTTCAAAGGCATACATCGCGGACGTTGCCACGACCAGAGCGTTCGGATCCGCCATTCCGACATCCTCGCTGGAATGCACCACAAGCCTTCGCAAAATATTCATCGGATCGCAGCCGCCCTCAATCAGACGAAAGGCATAATACAGAGCCGCATTCGAATCACTGCCGCGCAGGCTCTTGCAAAACGCCGACAGCATATCGTAATACGTGTCTTCATTGAATGCGAGAGATTTCCTCTGAATCGACTGCTCCGCATCCGAAAGCGTAACATGGATACGCCCGTCCGCACCCGGCGGCGTTGTAAGTACCGCAAGCTCCAGCGCATTGTATGCCGTACGCAAATCTCCCGCGCTCATCCGCGCGATATGTCCGATCGCCTCTTCATCCACTTCCGCTTTATACGCCGCCAACCCCTTTCTCGAAGTCAGCGCCGATTTCAACGCGCCCTTGATATCCTCTTCCGTGAGCCGACGGAATTCAAACACCCGACACCGCGAAACGATCGCAGGCGTCATCGACGCATACGGATTTTCCGTCGTAGAACCGATAAATATGATCGTTCCCTGCTCGATCGCCGGAAGCAAAGAATCGGATTGCGTCTTATTGAACCGATGACATTCGTCCAAAAGAAGATACGTCTTTTTTCCGTAGAGCTTTAAGCTGTTGCGCGCATCTTCCACAGCCTTTTTCACATCCGCGACGCCGCTCTGTACCGCGTTCAATTTCACAAAATTTCCGTGCGTCGTCGCCGCTATAATATTTGCCAGCGTCGTCTTGCCGCATCCGGGCGGTCCCCAGAATATGCAGCTTCCCAACCTGTCCAGCCGTATCGCACGGCGCAACAAACTGCCTTCCGCCACAATATGCTTTTGCCCGATAAATTCATCCAGGTTGTTCGGCCGCATCTTATCCGCCAAAGGCTTCGCATCGTATTCATTGTGATTGAGGTCAAAAAGATCCATCTTATTCGCTCCGTTCCGTCTTTGCGCCTTTTTTCTGTCTGTGCGGCAATTTTTCGCCGCGCAGCAACGCCTTTATGTTTTCTGCATTCTCTTTCCCGAGCCGATACCCCGACTCATACGCCGTCGGATGATATTTCATCTTGTACTGCGAGATCTGCCCCATGTCCGGCTCCAGCCAAAGATCCGCCCGTTCACTCTTTCTCCTGCAATGATCGCGCGTTCTTTCGTAGTCCATAATATCATACACGCGCGTGATCAGCGACAGCACGTTCGGAACTTTCTCGATGCTACCGCACTTCCCGAGGACATCGACCGCCACAACGACATCCGCGCCCATCTCGCGCACCTGTCTGACCGGTACGCGGCACAGAACGCCGCCGTCGACCAAAAGCATCCCGTCCTTTTCCACTGGCCTGAAAACCGTCGGCATGGAACTCGACGCCAAAATCGCGTCCGTAACGTTTCCCTCCCGAAACGTCTTTAATGTTCCCGATATCAGATCAACCGAAACACAGCAAAACGGGATCTTCAGATCGGAAAAATCGCAGTCCTGCAACAGCGAAAGCATCATCTTCCTTACCTTTGTCCAGCGCATCAGGCCTAATTTGCTCAAAGTCAGTAGTCCCAGATCCACAATGTCAAACGCCGACAGCTGCTGAACGGTTTGCTGCATTTCATCCGCACTCATTCCCTTTGCGTAACAGGCACCGATAATACTGCCCATCGACGATCCCGAAATAAAATCAGGGCGGATTCCTTCCTCTTCCAAAGCCTTCAAAAATCCGATATGCGCCACACCGCGCGCCCCGCCTGCTCCCAACGCAAGTCCCAGTTTCCTGTTCATAATCTCTTTGCTCCGTTCATATATTTTTAGTATGATCCGTATCCGAAAAATCGCGGCATTCGCCGTCTTGCTTCTCTTTCCTTTCCTTCTGCTGGCTTCCCCGAAAGATTACGCGGCCGCCTGTGCCGAAGGCATCGCCCTTTGGTCCAAATCCGTCTTACCCGCCTTGTTCCCGTTTATGGTCACCGCCTCGCTTCTCTCCAAAACAGGCGCCGCCAAAATTTCGGACAGGCTGTCCCCCCTCATGCGCTCCTTAAAGCTGCCCGCTGCCGCTTCGCTCTGCATCTTTTTGAGCATACTTTCCGGTTATCCTGTCGGCAGCCGCTGCTTGCTCGACATGAAAAATGCAGGTCTTATTTCCGAAAAAGACACGACACGCGCCAGCTTTGTCTGCTCCACTTCCGGCCCCATGTTCCTGCTCGGAAGCGTCGGCGCCGGTATGTTTTCCGACCTTACAGCAGGTTTTATCCTGCTTGCCGCACACCTTGGCGGCGTCATCCTCGTCTACGCGTTTTCCGTCCCCTTTTCAAA
>USSJ01000232.1 GCA_900557285.1 uncultured Clostridia bacterium
CAGAATCCGGGACAAAACGGCAAAGATACCACAACCGCGAAAAAAAAGAAAAAGGTATTGCTTGCGATCCTGAGTATCGCAATGGTAGGCGTTCTGGGCGTTGCGGCAGTCGGCTGCGGCGGAGAAGAAAAAATGAGTGATACGATCGCGGTGATCACGCGTGAATCGGGTTCGGGAGCGCGCGGAGCATTCATCGAGCTGACGGGAGTCGAACAGAAGGACGCAGACGGCAAGAAAGTAGACCGTACGGTATCTACGGCAGAAGTTGCGAGCGCGACCAGCGTGGTTTTGCAGAAAGTTTCGGACAATCCCAGTGCGATTGGGTATATTTCGCTCGGATCCCTGAACGATAAAGTAAAAGCAGTTCCGTTTGAGGGCGTGGAAGCGACGGTAGAGAACATTGAAAGCGGCAAATACACGCTTTCCAGACCGTTCAACGTTGCGTACAAAGCGGACAACGACAATGCGACGCTTGCGGATTTCATCAAATTCCTCAAGAGCACGAATGTAACGGAAAAAATCAACAACGAAGGTTATATTGCGCCTGCGGCGACGGAAGCGTACACGAAACCGGCAACGGCGCCGACGGAAGAGCTTGTCATCAACGGATCTTCCTCCGTACATCCGCTGATGGAAGTGCTGGTGGAAGCGTATGTGGAAGCGTCCGGTGTGGAAGCGAGCAAGGTCATACTGAACTTTAACGATTCCACGCAGGGAATGACGGGAACGAAGAACGGCACGTACGATCTGGGCATGGCATCGCGTGAGCTGAGCGCAGACGAAGCGGCGGCTTTGGAATCGTATGTACTGGCTACGGACGGCATTGCGGTGATCGTAAACAAAACAAACCCGATCGAAACGATCTCGAAAGAGCAGCTTTGCAATATCTATATCGGCGAAGTAACGAAATGGTCGGAAATCGGCGTTACGGTAGCATAATCAAGAAAAACGGCGGGCGGGTTTGGTAAAAACCCGCTTTTACCATGTAAGGAGAAGTTATGACGGAACAAACGATGCAGGCTGCGGCGGCAGTCAAAAAGAGAACGAAGATCGCATGGAAAGAACTGGTGATGAAGCTGGTGTTCATACTGGCGGCGGTCCTGTTCGTGGCGGCGGTGCTGACGATCTGCTTATTTATTTTTGCGCAGGCGGTACCGGCCGTTGCGGAGATCGGATTTTTCAAGTTCCTGTTCGGGAGCGTCTGGGCGCCCGATAACGACGTACCCAGTTACGGCATCGCGACGATGATCGTGGGCAGCTGTTACATCACGGCGGGGGCGCTCATCATCGGGGTTCCCATCGGACTTTTGACGGCGGTCTTTATGGCGCGGTATTGTCCGCGGCCTTTGTACAAGATCATGAAACCGATGACGAATATCCTGGCAGGGATCCCGTCCATCGTGTACGGGTATTTCGGCGTATGCGTGATGGTACCGCTCATCCGCCGCACGTTCGGCGGAACGGGCTCGAGCATTCTCACCGCGTCGGTGATTTTGGGGATCATGATTCTGCCTACGATCATCAGTGTATCGGAAAACGCGCTGCGCGCCGTGCCCAAGAGTTATTACGAAGGAGCGCTGGCGCTGGGAGCGACCAAGGAACGCGCTATTTTCTTTACGGAAGTTCCTGCTGCGAAATCGGGGATCATGACTTCCATCGTTTTAGGGCTGGGCAGGGTGATCGGCGAAACGATGGCGGTGGTGATGATCGCGGGGAACCAGACGGCGTTTCCTTCTTCCATTTTGGACGGCGTCCGCACGATGACGGCGAACATTGTTCTGGAGCTCGGTTATGCGACAGGGCTGCACCGCGGCGCACTGATCGCCACGGCGGCGGGACTGTTTGTGTTCATTCTGATCATAACGATCCTCGTATCTCTGATACGGAAAAAGGCGAAGTAAGGAGGCGAACGGTATGGAAACGCAAAATGCGGTGCTGGGCCGCAAAACATTACCCCCGCAGGAAGAAATTGACGTATCCGCGATCGTCCCGATCAATCGGCAGAGCTTTTCGGACAAACTGCGCGCTTACATGAAAAAACCTTTCTCGTTTGCCGTCATGATCCTCGTGATGATCGCCGCTGCGATCACGGTGGGGGCGGTGCTCTGGGTTCTCATTTACACGTTTGCGCGCGGTATCCCCAACCTCAAACCCTCACTGTTCGCGTGGGAATACACGCGGAAAAATCTTTCCATGCTCCCCGCGATCATCAACACGCTCTTTGTTTCGGCGCTGGCGCTCGCGATCTCCGTGCCGATCGGCGTGTTTGCGGCGATCTTCATGGTCGAGTACGCAAAATCGACCAACGTATTCGTAAAAATCGTGCGAATGGCGGCGGAAACGCTGGCGGGGATCCCGTCCATCGTGTACGGAATTTTCGGCATGATCTTTTTTGTGGAGATCTGCGGCTGGCGTACGTCCATGCTTTCGGGAGCGCTCACCATGACGCTGATGATCCTGCCGCTGATCATGCGCACGACCGAAGAATCTCTCAAGGCGGTACCCGATACATTCCGGGAAGGAAGCTACGCGCTGGGTGCGGGCAAACTTCGTACGATCTTTGTGATCATACTTCCGTCTGCAATGTCGGGCATCATATCGGGCATTATTTTGGGGCTCGGCAGAGTCGTCGGGGAAACGGCGGCGCTCATCTATACGGCAGGCACGTCGGCGTATGTCGCGGGGGGATTGTTCAGCGAGGGCAGAACGTTGGCGATCCATATGTATATTCTTTCCATCAACGGTCTGTATGAAGAGGAGGCATGGGCAACGGCGGTGGTGCTTATCGCGCTGGTGCTCGTCATCAACGGGTTGGCGGAATTTGTAGGAAATAAGTTGAAAAAGGAGTATAACTGACGTGGAAAACGAACAGCAAACGGCGCGCGTGGATAAATTCAGCGTAACCGATT
>USSJ01000233.1 GCA_900557285.1 uncultured Clostridia bacterium
GCGCGCTTGGTTCGGGACCAAGAGGTCGTGGGTTCAAGTCCCGTCACCTCGACCAAAAAAACGAAAGGTTTTCACCTTTCGTTTTTTTTGATTTTCTCGGGATATTTACCCGAAACAACCGATCATGCAATGATTTTTACTGCCGAATGCCCCGAATAAAAAGTTTCCGAAAGCAAAAAAATGCCGCGTACGTTGTTTTTGCACGGACACGGCGCAGCGCTTTTTTCGCTTTTTTTCGTTTCGGGAAAACGCGCCCTCGTTGCCGCGGAAATTCAAACTTTTCGATCCGACAGAAAACAAAGCGGACGAAAGGCAATGCCTTTCGTCCGCTTTGTTTTTTTATTCCCTCTTTCCCTTTCCTAACTTCATAAGTTTAATATGTATTTCTTTTTCTCTTCATACTCTTTTTCAGAGATCCGCCCTTTATCCCTTAAAGAATTCAGTTTTTTCAGCAGAATACTTTTTTGAAAATCGGCACTGATTTCCTCCGCCGGTTCCTCTTGTATAGATTGCTCCATGGCCGGTTCTTCTTGCATAGGCTGCTCCACGGTCGGTTCTTCTTTGACCGTTTTTGCGTCTTCAAAATCTTTTGCAGGGTCTGCTGTTTCATGATTTCCTATAAATGCCGAAAGGTCGTCATTATCCAGCCCGTACAATTTATTGCGGATCAGTTTGATATCGCAAAAATAACTGAACAGCAACTGCCAGACCAGCCAGAAAAGGCAAGCGCTTACAGGCCCTGCGAAGATGATGATAAACCCGTACGGAACATTTTTCGCCGCCAACACGATGCCCCAAATAATACACAAAATACCTGCCGCCAAAGAAAAAATATTGATTACAAAACGCATGATAAACAATATTCTGTCGTTTTTCTCAAACATCCCGCTCTCTCCTTTCTCATTTCTCCGTTTGCTTTGAACAAATTGTTACCGTTTCCGTATCTTAAAACTCATTGCGCTCCGCATAACTTTTCATCAGCAGCTTCAGGCCTTCCAGCTGTTCCTGCAACTCTTTGCCCGTATCCGTATCCCGCACGAGCAGACGGTTTTCCCGCGTTTCAAAAACCGTCACTTCCGAATGTATGTCGCTCCGCTGTTCGATCGCCTTCTCGATCGAATCAAAAGGTTCGTGCGCGCACAAACGCAATCCGTGCGAATTGTAGATCAGCGTGTATCCCGCTATTCCCGTCTTTTCGTGATACGCCTTGCAGAATCCGCCGTCGATCACGATCAGCTTTCCTTCCGCTTTCACGGGATTTTCCCCCAGTTTCGTCCGTACCGGCACATGCCCGTTGACTATATGACTGTATTTTCCGGAAATCCCGAAATCCCGCAAGATCCTCTCACAAAATGCCTTTTCTTTGCAATAAATATAATAACTGTTATCCTGCTCCCTGTGATACGCCGTATCGTCAATATACAGCCTCTCGAACGTCGTCAGCTTCTCCCGCCCGTACAAAGGCGAACTCCTGCCGCACCACAGATAAAAGAAGAAATCCAGCGCTTCTTCATCCTCTTTCCCCGATTTGAACGCCGCGTATGCCCGACGCACCATCGATTCGCAATGATCCAGCAACGCCCGCCCTTCAAAGCCGCAGAAATTTGCATAGCTCCCGTCCGACTCCAACGGCACACAACCATGAAAAATCAGGTTGTTGTTACAGATCTTATACGCCGATCCGCGGCGTATAAGGAACGCCACATGCCGCCCCAACTTTTCGCTCGCACGGAAAGAACGCTTCAGCCCGTCCACGATCTCCCTCTCCGCCGACGTAAACCGCAAAGGATCCGTTTTGTCCACATTCGGGAAGTACGTATTGTTCAATTTCGTACCAAAGAACGTCCCTTCTTTAAAATCGATGTTTCTTAAAATGTTCCTGTCCTGCATTGCATACTCAGGACGCCTTTCCAGGATCGAACCTTCCGCTTTCAACTGCATCAAAAACGCCGCCTTGCGCATTTTTGCCGTCAGTTTCGCGTCTTCCCCGCTATTGCGCGCATCCGCGACAGGATAAAAACGCGGATCGTCGTCCATCGTTTCCGACGCATACACCGACAGTTTTCGCAGCGATATTCCATACCGCTCCTCCAAAAGATCCGCATTGTTGTATTTTAAAGACAGATCGACGACGCTCAAAATATTCGCTTCGTTCCCCATATGCGCGCCCATCCACTGGATGTCATGGTTTCCCCACTGCACGTCCGCATTGTGATGCGCGATCAGAAGATCCAAAATCTTATCCGGGCTCTCGCCGCGGTCAAACACATCCCCGACGATATGCAGCCAGTCCACCGCCAGGCGCTTGATCAGTTCCGTCATCGCCACCACAAACGCTTCCGCCCTGCCAAGCTCGATGATCGAAGTAAAAATCTCTCCGTAATACGCTTCCTTGTCAAAATCGTCGCGGTCCATGTTGATCAATTCGTCGATGATGTAATCAAAATATTTCGGCAAGGCTTTGCGGACTTTGCTCCGCGTATACTTGGACGCTACCGAACGGCATACTTCCACCAAACGGTGAAGCTGCACCAGATACCAGTCCCTGTCATCCGCTCCCTGCGCTTTCTTTTCTTCCATGATCGCTTTCGGATAATAAATGAACGTCGCGAATTCGTCCCTCTCCCGCTTTGTCATCGACTGACCGTACAGCCGCTCTACTTTTTCACGGATCACCCCCGAGCAGTTGTTCATAATGTGGCAGAATGCTTCGTATTCTCCATGCAGGTCACTTAAAAAATGCTCCGTACCCTTCGGCAGCCGCATGATCGCTTCCAGATTGATCATCTCTGTCGCCGCCGCCTGTACCGTCGGGTATTTCTCGGAAATCAGCCGCAAATACTCCTTATCTCTGCGTTGCTGCTCAGTAATTTCCGTCATACGTCCTCCTCGCCTTT
>USSJ01000234.1 GCA_900557285.1 uncultured Clostridia bacterium
CGATCTTGCGGATGCGCGGCTGGAAGAAGGGGATCACCTTGCGGCGCTGCGCATGCTGCATAAATCCGTCGATCTGTATGGCCCCGGTGCCGACGAGTACGCGGCATTGGCGGACGTCTATGACGAAATGGAGCTGTTCGAGCTTTCCGCGGAATGTTGGTTCCGTTATCTGGATGTGTGTGCGGAAGAGGAAGCGGTGGATGCGTACGAAGGGCTGGCGGCTTGCTATTACAATCTCGGAAACGAGCGGTTGGCGTCTTATTATTATAAAAAGATGCTCAACGATAAATTTGTTTCGCCAGCGAACAATGTGGAAATGGGCGAGCTTTTGGAGCGTCCCCCGCGGCCGCAGCTGAAAATTGCGTGGCCGCCCGAAAGTGCGGATTATTCGCAGGAGATCGACGCGGGACTTCGTGCGCTCAAAGAGGGCAATTACGATGAGGCGGAAAAGCAGTTCCGCAAAGTCAATGAAAAGTCGGAATATTATCCTTCGGCGCTGAATTATCTGTCTGTGAACTATCTGTTGGCGGGGAAGTCTGCGGAGGCGGAGGCGACCTGCAAGCAACTGATCGAACGGGATCCGGACAACATTCAGGCACTTTCGACGTATGCGGCGGTGCTGACGGAACAGGATCGGAAAGCAGAAGGCCGTGCCGTGGCGGAAAAACTGGCGTCGCTTCCCGCAAAGAGTGCGGACGAACTTTATAAAACGGCTACGGTATGCTGTGAAAACGGTCTTTACGAGCAGGCATACGAAAAATTCTGCAAACTGGAAACGATGGTCAGTTATGACCGTACTTTATTATATTTTAAGGCTGTGGCGGCGCTGCGCTGCGGACGGACGAACGACAGTCTGGCGGCGCTGGGGAAAATCCTGGACATACAGCCGCGCGCGGCGGTCGTGCGGTATTATTACCGCGAGATTCAAAGGTATGCCAAAGAGGGCGGTACGATGCCCGAAACGACATTTTTCTGTCATGTTCCGCAGGCGGAGCGGGACACGCGCATTGCGCTTTTGACGGAGCTTTCGAAAATGAAAGCGGGGGACGTGCGTGCGTATTTTGAAGCGGAGAAAAATGCGGACGAACTTCTGGAGTGGTGTTTTGACGAAGCGGACGGGCGGGACGCGGAGCTTCAGATCGCAGCCGTGGCGGTCGCGATCCGGGCGGGGCGCGACGGGTTTGTCTGCGATCTGCTCGTTGATCCGAAAGTGAACGACGTCGTAAAAATCGATGCGGTTCAGCGGCTTTGCCTGAGAAACAAAGGGCTGGAGTTCGGGATCGTGATCGCGGACATTTACAGAAAAGTGGGCTTTGACCGTCTGGAAGTCGGACGGGAAAAACACGCCAAATTTGTGGCGGCGTACGCACTGTGTTTTGCAAGACTGGCGCTTTTGGGCGAAGGGGATGCGGAACATTATCGCTTTGCCGCACAGGCCATATATGCGACATTGGAAAAAGAAGGGGAACTTTCGCTTGTGAAAGATGCGGAAAGTCTGGCGTGTGCGATGTTTCTGACCGCGGTGGCAACGGGACAGGCGGATGCGCGCCGCGTTTTGCAGAGGATGAATGCCGATGCCGAAAATGTTGCGCAGATCCTGAACGTTTTGCACGGCGCATTTGAGAAAGAACAAGCGGAGATCGCGGCGGCAAAGGCAGATGAATCTTCACAGCAGTCGGATACGCAGAAAGAAGCCGAAGCGGAAGAATCTTCTCCCAAAACGCAAGAACATGCAGAAGCGGAAGAAGCTGTTTCGCCGCAGGCGGGGCACGGAGAAGAAACGGTGAGGGAAGGAACGGAGAAGGAGGATGATCCGGATGAAACTCATTGATTTTGATGAGAAATTCAATAAAAAAGTGGCGGAAATGCTGGAAAAGCATGCGGGTGAGCGTACGGAAGAGGAATGGGAAGACGAAATTGCCAAGGCCTACGCGCGGTTCGGCGATACGTACATGGGACAGCTCGGCAAGACGCCGCGGCAGTATTTTGCGCAGATGGGCGACGCGGAGCTGGTGGAAACACTGAAAGAATATTTACTGCAGGGTGTGTCTGTACCCGATTTTCTCTGCGAAGAGATCGAGAGCCGCGGCGTTTTCGATTCGCTTCTGTCCTTGTTGCACGAAACGGACGAGGAATTGGTGCATTATGCTTTGAATCTGATCGGTAATGACCGCAGAGCCATGGGACGGTATGCGGAAATGCTGTCGGAAGAGGAGTATGACGAGCATATCAAAGACGCATTGTCAGACCTTATGAAAACGCGCGCGGATGAAGTAAAAGAGGCAGTTCTGCCGCTTGTCAAAACGGAGAACCGCGCGTATGCGCTGGAAATCCTGTCCAAATGTTCAGAAAGGGATGATCGGGTGTATGAAGCGCTGCTGACGGCATTCCGTACGGCGGACGAAGAGGATGTACCGCTGTATGCGGGATATCTGGCGTCTTACGGCGACGATCGTGCTTTGCCTGTTCTGCTCGAACATATCCGCCGCAGCGACATTGATTTTGTGACTTTCCAGGAACTGAAATTTGCGATCGAAGCGCTCGGCGGAGAATATACCGAGCAGCGCGATTTTTCGGAAGACGAATCCTATAAAAAGATCATGGAAGCCGGGGCGGGTACGGATATTTTCGGCTCCAAGCGCAGCTGATCCGCGCGGAAATTTTTCGGAGGTTTTTTTGGGAGTTTTCGGGCGGCGGATATGATTCTGCGGCCGAAAACAAAGAAAAAAGTTGGTTTTTCAGGAAAAGAAAGCGGATAATCCGAATATTTTGTTTCAAACGTTTGACAATTTTACATGGAAATGCTAAAATAGCACTTGCGACCATGGGCGTATATCTTTTTGCGCGCCCTTTTATCGCAAGTGTTTTTCTTTATTTATAATAGAGAAAA
>USSJ01000235.1 GCA_900557285.1 uncultured Clostridia bacterium
CGTTTAAGTTTTCATTCGTTCCTTTCTGCCAGGCACAATACGGATCAGCGAAGTACATATTGCAGTTTAAGGCTTTTTCTATATCTCTCCAACAGGAAAACTCACTCCCTCTGTCACATGTGATCGTCTTTACCGTTTCTTTCGGGAATCCTGGAAGTGCAGAAATGATCGCTTTCGCCATCGTTTCTCCCTTTCTGTCCGGTATCTTCACTGCTATGTAATATCTCGTCTTTCTCTCCGCAAGTGTCGCAAAGCATACTTTGCTTTTCCCTTGCCCCGATACCACCGTGTCCGCTTCCCAATGCCCGAACTCTTTGCGATTGTATACGCTCTTATCCCGTTTGCGTATGCTTTTCCCTGTCGTGAACCTTCCACCGTTTCCCAACCGCTTCCGTGTTTTCCCTTTCCTGCGCAAGTTTTTAAGGGTGGAACGAAGATACCTTTCGTCTATCCAACGATAAATGGTCTTGAACGACGGCATCTTTATCCCGCACGGCGTTTTGGAGATCTGTTCGGGAGACCACGTTTGCGACAATTTCTCGTCTATGTAATCCAACACCTCTTGTTTCCAAAATACCCCGCGGTGGCGAAAACTGCTGCGCAAGCTGCTTTTCTTTTGTGCCGTATGCGGATAATACCTCGGGATATCCCTGAAAAACGTACAGTTCCGTCTTAATTCCCGAGATACGGAACTGACGTTCCTACCCAAAAGTCTTGCGATTTCTCTATAACTTTTTCCTTTGACATAGTATTCCCGTAGACAACAACGCTCTTCTATGGTAAAATGGTGGTAGTTCATACAGATCTCCTTTGGCGTAAATTGGTTTCGCAACTCTATTTTACCACAGATTTGTATGAACTACTTTTTTTCTCCCTCATCTGTTGCACTTAATAGTATAATTCACCCTGAATTTTAAAGCTGGCTGAGCAAGTCTTGCTCAGCCAGCTTAATTTTATAAAAAATTATTGCAGCATTCTTACGCAAATTTATAAAGCTGTTGTTTCGATTTTCCATTGAATTGCGGCTGCTTTGACGCGATAATTATTTTTAGGTTTCCTTTTTGAACGCACTCTTTCGCCCTTGTGATAAAGTTATAGCGAAGTTCGTGCGTATGGTGATTAGGGAACAATCGCTTGAAAGTGGTGTAGATGGTGTTGACGTTCGTGTTCTTCGCCTTCTCGAAGTCGACATACGGCAGCACTCTCCTGAACACGGGCGTGAACGGAATTGAGCGGGAGACTTCGCTTCTGCCCATTTTGGTCTTGCTCGTGGTGCAGGTCAGCATTTCGTTTTTGACGCGAATACTTTGTAGTTCCGAACGCCGCAGACCGAAGTATAACAGCACCAAAAGCGCCGAGGACGCCTCGTTCTCCCTGTGGGCAATACAGAACTCGACGAGCTTTTTCTCCTCTTCTCGCGTCAAAGCAGAGCCTTTCTTGGATTCGTAATACGGCAGGACGATCTTTTTCATCGGCGAAGGGATATGTAAGTCCTCGCAAGCTAAGTCAAAGATACAGCATAGTATTTGATGCAGTTTTTCTGCCGTGCGGTGTTTTCCCTCTTCGATAAAGCCGAAAAGGTATTTTTGCAACGTCTGCCGCGTCAGTTCCGCGATGGGTTTGTCTCCGAACGCTGGCATCAGATTTCCTTTGCTCAGCCGCTCGTATTCTTTTACGGTGCTTTCCTTGCAGGTTTTTTGTTTAATGTCCAGCCATTCTTTCAGATAATCGCCGAACAGCGCTTTGCGGACGTTTGCCGTCCGCTTTTCTTTTTGTGTCTCATACGGTTCGGGTGCCGCACCGTGCATCGCCTCTAAGAGCTTGGCTGAAAATTTCTTGCGCATATCGTCAAAGTTCTTGGCGCAGGCGAACACATTGAATCCGTCCCTGCGGTAATGCGCTTCGTACACGCCCTTGTGAAAGCGGTACGGTATGATCCTGTCTTCACAGGCAAATATTCTACGGTATTTCTCCGGCATACTTTTAATCTCCTTTTTTGATAAAGTAAAGCCGGATCTTGACTTTCTTCCCAAAGTCTTGGCGACCTCTCCTTCGAGGACAGGTGAGCCGCTCGATCTGTTCGGCACGACGAGATTTTTCAGCGTTTCCAGCGTGACGGAATCTGCCGCCATCTGCAATACTTTCGCCGTCAGTTCGTCTTTTGCCTCGCCTTGCAGGTCAACATGGTTGAGTTGTTTTACGATCTTGATAAGTTCCTCTTGTGTCATTATCCTCCTTGTGGAAATATTTTGGAGTAAAATTTACCCCGTTGGGTGTTGTATCCTACCATATTTCCGTGCAAAATGCAATAGATTTTTTGATATTCAGTTGTGGAAATATGAAATTGTAAAGAACTATTTTGTCCATGACGAAGAGTTGCCGCTGAAAGGCGTGAGCTTGCTTTCCTTGCGGCGCTTCGCTTCGTCCATTGCCTCTGCCAATTTATCGGGCGCGTGTTCCCGAATGGTTCGGTAATTTTGAGCGTCTTTTTTGAGCGACGCATTTTCCCGTTCCGCTTTTTGTAATTCCGAAAAAAGTCCTGTCTGGTCTTTGATGCTGTATTCCAGCTCTTTAGCAAGCCTTGCGTTCTCCGCAATGAGCGCGGAGATTTGCTTTTTGTCGGGCTTTTTACTACTCGCTTTTGTAAATGCTTCTGCCGCGGCGGAAAGGGGCGCGATCTCTTTGGAAAGTTTTTCTTTCTGCGATGTAAGTTTGCGCGTCTCTTCTTCTGCTTTTTCGCGTTGCTCTTCGGCGATCCGCTTTTCCCGTTCGGTGCCGTACAGTTCGACTTCTACTGCGGTCAGGCGATAACGCTTATCTTGCAACATCTTGTCCGCTTCTTCGATCTGTGCCGTGGCCTGTGTGAGTACGGCGGTTTTTTCGGCA
>USSJ01000236.1 GCA_900557285.1 uncultured Clostridia bacterium
TGTGTCCCGTACAGACATGGTCGGATGATTTTTCCATGGCGATCAGCGGCGTGCCGTCGCTGGTAAACGATTTTTCGTCGGGCAGTTTCATGGAGACGCATTATCATTCGCAGTTTGACGATGATACGTCTTACGATGCGCGTATTTATTACTTTCATCATCGGCTGTATTTGCGGCTTTTGTTGGCGTTTGACCGCTGTGCGCTGCCGCCGATGGATTTTTCCACGCGTGTGCGGCGGCTGATGCGAAGCGTTAAAGGCGAGAATGCAGACACGGCGGCAGCGGCGGAGCTTTTCCGCGCGGGCGAAACGGCGGAGGAAACGGCGGAAGAATTGTACGATATGATTTGCGCCGTCAATGATTCCAAACAACCTGAGGAAAGGGAGAGCGTTGCGGGTGCGGTGATTCTGGATGCGTTCAAATACTGTGAAGACAGTTTTGTGGCGCTGGATTGGTATGAAAAGTCTGTATTCCCGCATGAAAATGCGCAAAAGAATATCGAATATATGCACAGAGCGATCGCGGCGCTGGAAGAAGGCGATGCGGATGCGGCGAAGTGTGCGATGGTCGAAGTGGACGATAACAGTTATGCGGAAGCGTTTGCGCGCGGGGTAACCTCGTATTTTACGGCGCGGGCGCTGACAGATCGCGGATCCTGGGGCAGCGGCAGGCTGACGGGGCATATCGATTTGTTTGGGGTCATGCGTGCCGTGATGAGCAAGGGCAAAGAAGAAGATGATCCGGATTTTACTTTCGAGAAAGAAGAATTGGCGGTGAAGATAGCCGTAGAGCGGAAGAATCTGCAATATATATTGGAAGCGGAGACGGCTCGGCTTAAAAAATTGACGCAGAAATTACAAGGAGCGATAGTCGCCGTAGAGGCGTTGAACCGATAATTATGGAAATATCCAACTTACACCGATTGCGAAGGGAAGATTTTGGTGCGGTCATCGAGACGCTGACCGAATGTTTTTTTGAAGACCCGTTGTATCGGGCATTGATACCGGAACGCGCACAGCGCATGGAAATTTTACCGGAAGTGTTTGACTGTGATGCCAACGAACTGGCGCAATATTGCGATATGTATGCGGATTCTCCGCAGGCGAACGGACTGATCATGCTGGAAGATCCGGCGGAGCACAAAGGGGTGCGGAAATACCTTGCGGAACGGTATTTTGCATATCTGACGGAGCAGCGTCTGATCGAAGATGATGAGACGGGTGAGATCGCGGAAAATTTTCGTCGGGCAAAAGATTATCTTTCCTCCGATTGGGTCGCAAAAGCGGGAAAAAATACGATCCATATCGTGTATTTTGCGGTGCGGAAAGCATTCCACGGGAAAGGACTTGCGCACAAACTGATCGCGCCCATCTTGGAATATGCAGACAAAAACGGCGTTCAGGTTGCCCTGGAAACGCACAATGCGGCAAATCTGGATATGTACCGCCATTACGGGTTTGAAATATTTGAAAGCTTTTCGGGCGATTTCGGCCTGTGCGAATATTGTCTGCTCCGCAAACCGAAAAACGAAGTGCGTGATTAAAGTTTTGCAGCTTATCTGTAATTGTAAGGGAAAGGAGAAAAACATGGAGATTCAAAAGGTTGAGGAGATTTTTTTGCGAGGGGAAAAGAATCCGTATGGAGAATATTTTGTCGGGCAGAGTTACTTGAATATGTTATCGACGGAGCAGGTTGCGATCGGGAATGTAACGTTCGAGCCCGGATGCCGGAATAATTGGCACATACATCATGCGGAAAAGGGCGGCGGACAGATTTTGCTCGTTACGGCAGGGAAAGGTTGGTATCAGGAATGGGGCAAGGAGGCACGTGCGTTGAAAGCGGGGGATGTGGTCAATATCCCCGCCAATGTAAAACACTGGCACGGAGCGGCAAAAGACAGTTGGTTTGCTCATCTTGCCATAGAAGTCCCCGCGGAAAACGGCAGGACGGAATGGTGTGAGCCTGTCTCCGAGGAAGAATATAAAAAACTGTAAGGCACTTCTTAGATTTGAAGGAGGTCGGAGGGTATGACAAAATCTGCGGAAGAATTTTTGAAGAAAATATTTCCGGACGATAAAATATGTTTTGCGGAAACAGATCCGGAATTTAAAGAATTGTTTTGCGATTTTGCATTTGATGAAGTGATGCAAACGGCCGGACTGAATGACAAAACGAGATTTTTGGCGATTTTGGCGGCATTGACGGGATGCCAGGCGTTGGATGCATATCGGGAAATGCTGCCTGCGGCACTGCGGCTTGGAATATTGCCCGAACAAGTGAAGGAGATGTTATACCAGGCAACGGCATATCTCGGTTACGGCAAAGTGTTTTCTTTTTTGAAGGCGACGAATGAAGTTTTTACGAAAATGTGTATCAGTTTGCCGTTGGAAGGGAAGAAAACAGCGGAAAGACAAAATCGTGCAAAAGCGGGTGAACAAATTCAGATTTCTATCTTCGGAGAGGGAATGCGGGGCTTTTCCGAGTCCGGCGATGCGGAAAGCGGGCATATTAACCGCTGGCTGTCGGCAAATTGTTTCGGGGATTATTATACGCGCGCAGGTTTGAGCGTTAAAGAGCGGGAAATGATCACCTTTTGTTTTTTGATGGCGCAGGGCGGATGTGAGCCGCAGTTGATCGCCCACGCAAAAGGAAATATGCACGTCGGAAACGACAAACATTTCCTGATCTGCGTCGTTTCGCAGTGCCTTCCGTATATCGGATATCCTCGTTCGCTCAACGCGTTACGTTGTATCGATGAGGCTGCAAAATAACATTGAGAATCGATACAGTCAAAAATTTTTTTGTATAACACTTTGAAATTGTATTTGTCCAAGATAATAACAAAAATCAGTTAACGGTGTTGATTTCTGAAAACTGCGGCGGC
>USSJ01000237.1 GCA_900557285.1 uncultured Clostridia bacterium
CAAGCCTGTGCTGCCGGACGCACCGTTTTTTACCATGCCGCCGTCTGCAAAACCATTTGCAGACGGCGGCATCCTGTTTGCGTTTCAAAAAAATATACCGCGGCGGAAAAATTCCGCCGCGGCATTTTTTAAAACTTGCACATCTGTGCATAGCTTCATCTTTTTGTACGCGCTTTAACGCACCGTTTTTTCAATCTTTGGGACGATACCGTGACAAAAAACTGTGCCGCACGCCCTGCGAATCGTACTCGATGAGCGTATCCACATGCACATTATACGCACTTCTAAAAATATTGATGTCGATGTTCTCGTTTTCTTTTTTCAGATCGGCGATCAGACGTTTCACCCGACGGCGTTTGGAATCCTCCTCGTTTACCTCACAATTCTCCGTAAATTTGCAGGCACAGCGCAAAAAATGCAGATCTGCCGCATTTTTCCAACGGATGATATCTTCTTCGTGAACATAATAGAGCGGACGGATCAGCTGCATTCCCTTATGATTCGTACTCCAAAGTTTGGGAGGCATGCTCTGCATCTGCGCCCCGTACAGCATCCCCATCAGAATGGTTTCGATCACGTCGTCAAAATGATGCCCGAGCGCGATCTTGTTGCATCCGAGTCTTTGCGCTTCTTCATACAGATAACCGCGCCGCATCCTTGCACAAAGATAACAGGGATTTTTCTGGATTTCAAAAACAGCGTCGAAAATCTGCGTTTCAAAGATATGCACGGGTATCTCCAATAGTTTTGCATTGGATTCGAAGAGTTCTCTGTTTTGTGGCGCATACCCCGGATCCATGACGATAAACTGCAATTCAAAATTTTTTTCGCCGTGCCTTTGCAATTCCTGCATACACTTTGCCAAAAGCATGGAATCCTTGCCGCCGGATATGCACACCGCGATCCTGTCGCCTTCCTGCACGAGTTCATATTCCTTGACCGCTTTGACAAATCGGCTCCAGATCCCTTTTCGGTATGTCGTGATGATACTGCGTTCGATTTGCAGACAACGTTCCATTTATCTGTCCCCAAACGGCGTTTTATACAGCTTGATTCCCGTCCTCGATTCCCAATCCGCAATCTTTTCCGCCGTACACAAAGCCGTATCCGTTTCGCCCCGCACGCAGGCAATGAGCTGCGCGCCGTTTCGGATAAGTTCCGCAATTTTTGCGGCACCCGAGGCTATATACCAAAACCCGTCCTTTTCCGTAAGCGCGGGTTCACCCTCTTCACTCCCGCAAGGCAGAAGGCGCGAGGGACAGATCTCATAGCGCGCAAAAGCCTTCCCTGCCGTAAACAGCCTGTAATGCGCGGCTATGTGTTCGGCTACCGTTTCGGGCGCCACAAAAGACGTGTCGATCACATACTTATAATTTTCCATATCCTTGATATTCACATGGTATAAATTCGAATAGCGCACCATCTCGCTCTTGCGGCGGTCGGAAATGGAACGAGCGGCCTCCTCCACACTTTTAAAAGGCTCGCTTTCGCGCCCCGCGTTCATGATCCGCTCCGCCGAAATCACGGCGTCCGCCATCATATACACCGAAAAGGACGACGGCACAAAATGCCACGCCATGCGCGAATCGATGATCAGATCGATCGGCTCATTTTCCAATGCGCGAAGCCCGTCGTCGATCTTCCCGTCGATCTCCGGATGCGTTTCCATGTATTGATTGAGTTGCAGGGTCGTCATGCCCATTTCCGTCGCGATCTTCCGCTGGATCGTACCCGTCGAGTACAGCTCCGCATGAAATTCCGCCGCCAGAATTTTCCCGACGGTCGACTTTCCGCTGCCAAGATCCCCCGCCAGCGATATTTTTACATTGCTCATTGCCCTTCTCCTTCGTCTTCTGAATACCCATCATTTTAACACATTCCGTGTCGTTTGTAAACAAGAAATGCAAAAACTTCGCCCGCTCCGCAAGAAAGTTCCCGCTTTCCTTTTCCTGCACCCGCCTTTATGCCCCGGCAGGCAACTTACGTCAAAGATACAACCGTACGGGAAAAAAGCGCGTCCGCTCCCTTACCTGAATTTTACCCTCTTTCAAATACCGCCGCAAAAGAATTTACCGCGATTTTACGCGCCCCGGCCCAAAACCAGTCAAAAAGGCTGCGGGCAAGTTAAAACTTGCCCGCAGCCTTTTTTTTACGTATGGAATACGCCTGTCAAGCGTTTTCCTTTTCCCAAGCAGCCGCCTTTGCTTTTGCAAGACTGACCAATTTTTCCGTAGGGTAAGGAGACGTTTCACCGCCGATCCCGTACAGGAAATATTTCCCGCTTTCCGTGACATACAGAACTTCTTCATATCCTGCGGGATCACCGTAAACCCCGTGCGCCACTCTCTTGACTTCCGTCATTTCTGCCGTATCGTACACCTTTTTGCCGACAGTTTTCTTCATACTTTCTCCCTCCGACTGATTTTTTCTGCCCATCCTTCCGTGCCATATTTTTTACTGTATCTTCCGATACGGTTCAAGTATAACACAGCCGCATAAAAAAAGCAAGAAATCAGAAAAAAACTATAAATTTGACTGTTTTGTTTTTATTTTTTCGCAAAACGTAATATTTTTTCAAAAAAATTATTCAAAAAGGCAAATATAATACAAAAACAGCTTATGCCGCGTAATAATACGCGGCATAAGCAACTTTTTTCGACAAATTTTTCCAAAACAACGAAAACAGCCGTTATTTTATTTATAAAGTTCTTTATAGTGCGCACACGCCCTATAATCGGCGCCTTCCAGATCTTTCGTTCCGAACGCGCTCCATGCGTGCGGACGATAAATATCTTTGTCCTCGATGTTGTGCAGAGCGACCGGCATACGGAACATACTTGCCAACGTGATCAGGTCTTTCCCGATATG
>USSJ01000238.1 GCA_900557285.1 uncultured Clostridia bacterium
AATTCGGAAAACTTTTAAATACCTCGCAAGACACAGTTTCGCTTTGGGAAAAGGGAAAAAGCACACCGAACGCGGAGCAGATCGTCTGCATTGCCGAAACGTTTCAGATATCCTGTGACTATATTTTAGGGCTGATCGATTATTGATCAGTCCGATTCTGCAGTTTGCCGCCTTTCTGAGCCGCGCCCGCAAAAAAGCTATCGGAAAGACATATGCTTAAAAATATATCCGCGCGTTTTCCTTTAACTGCCGCTTTTAAGGCTCTCGCGCGAACGCCCGAACAAATATACCCCTGACAGACATTCAGCCCGCGCGAGCAAAAAAATTGCGCGCGCGGGCTTTGTTCTACAACGTGAAGGCGCAGGCGTCCGATCGCGAATTCGCGATCGGACGCCTGCATATTTTACAAAATATTCAAACAAAAGTAAAAAACAGCTTTTTATTCATTGGGCAAATGCATTTTATCTTTTTCCGTAAGCGGGCGGATAACCCTGCAAGGATTTCCCGCCGCAAAAACGCCGGACGGAATATTTTTTGTCACCACACTGCCTGCCCCGATCACCGCATCGTGACCGATCGTGACGCCTCCGCAGACAACGACATTGCTCGCAAGCCAGACGTTATCCTCGATCGTGATAGGACGAGCATATTCATAATCAAAATAACTTCCGTCCTCTGCCTGCCGCATATTGCGATCGCACGACAGCATGGGATGCACGGGCGTAGCGATCGTCACATTCGGCCCGAAAAAGCATTGCCTGCCTATTTTCACGGGCGCACAATCCAGAATTACGAGATTGAAATTGGAAAAGAAATCTTCTCCGACCGTCGTATTGCATCCGTAATCAAAGCGAATAGGCGGTTCACAATACAACCTCTCGCCGTGTCCGCCGAACAGCCTGTTGAGTATTCCCTGCCGCGTTTCCTGCTCGTCCTCCTCGCTCATGTTGTAGCGATAAAACAAACGCCGCGCACGCTTGCGCATCTCAACTAATTGCGCGTCCGCAGGATTGTACAATTCCCCTGCAATCATTCTGTCATATTCGCTTTTCGATGATTTTTCCAACTGCTCTGCCATTTTATTTAATTTCTCCAAAGAAAATTCTTCGTTCAGGGAAGCCAGTTTCCCATACGCCATTTTATCGTGATGAATTGCCATTCCTTTTCTCCTCCCCGATCCGTGCGTCCCATAACTTTATAAACGGCTGCGGGCATTAAAAACCCTGCCTTCCGCCGCACCTTATTTATTTTAGCACGTTCGGCAACACACTGTCAACCTTTTGAAACTTTCCTGAAATTTTGATATATATATAAGATTCTGCATAATCGTTTCTTATCGGAACTTTTTCACAACACTTGCATTATGCCATATTCTGTGATACCATAAAATAAAAAGGAGAGTTTTTATGCGACAGATTTTGCTTGCCATGATCAAAGAAACGATCGAAAAATGGGACGTACAGGATATTTATGCTGTTTCCCTGTTTGTATATGACGAGGATGACAATCCGAGCCGCCCTACCGTTACCCTTGGATACAATACCGAACAATATTTTCAGGATTCGATCGAAGATGCGGCAAACGAAAGAGAAGCGCGCTGGAACTATGCTTACTGGCCGCAAAATGAAGAGCTCGTTTTCGGAACAGGCAGAACGCGCAAATATGTCAAAGAATGGCTGAATCAAAACAATTTTCCCGATATCAGCGATCAAGAACTCGAAAATATGGATTTCGGCAAAATAGACAGCTTTTATTTTATCACGCAAAAATTTGTGGAAGAACTGGTCAGCATCGTGCAGGAACTCCATTCGAGCGGTTTTATCCGCAATAAATTCAAAAAAGATATTCCCGTACTTATCCACGAATTGGAATATTACGACACGATCGCCGAGCAGAACCTGCGCGCAAATCCGGCTGATACTGTTGCCGATTTTGTACGCTTTTGCAAAGAAGGCTGACGGCGGACAATTTTACTTTCAGGAAAACACCCGATGTCCGCGGATATAGTATTTATAGACAAACCATGCTTTTCTCCGCATCTCCGCTTTTTGTCCGAAAAGAATGGCAACAGCTCCCTACCGCACAATAGCCGGAGAACACGGCGCCGAAACTGATTTCCTTCCACGTGTTATTTAAAAGGCCGACGCTTTTGGCGATTCACAAATTCCCGACCGCCTTTTAAGCGGCAGATCGGGCGTTTTTGAGCAGAAAAAATCGTGATCATACGCTTTTTTACAATAATCCTGCGCAAAAGATATTTTTGTCTGCCATGTATTGATTTTTTCGATTGATAAGCCGCACGGTACAAAAAAATGCACCGTGCGGCTTATTGCTTTCATACAAAAAAGACTTCGGAAAAAGCGAAGTCTTTTTCACGTAATTTTTAAATTACTTGACGATCTTGGAAACAACGCCCGAACCAACCGTTCTGCCGCCTTCACGGATAGCGAAACGGAGACCTTCTTCCACAGCGACCGGCTTAATGAGCGAAACGTCGATTTTGACGTTATCGCCAGGCATAACCATTTCAACGCCTTCCGGCAATTTGATGGAGCCCGTAACGTCCGTTGTACGGATGAAGAACTGAGGACGATAGTTGTTGAAGAACGGGGTATGACGTCCGCCTTCTTCCTTCGTCAAAACGTAAACCTGAGCTTCAAACTCCGTGTGGGGATGAATGGAACCCGGTTTCGCGATAACCTGTCCTTTTTCGATGTCTTTACGGTCGATACCACGCAGAAGCGCACCGACGTTATCACCGGCCATAGCTTCGTCGAGCATCTTACGGAACATTTCCAGACCCGTAATAACCGTCGAACGAGGTTTCTCGATGAGACCTACGATTTCCGCAGGATCGCCGACTT
>USSJ01000239.1 GCA_900557285.1 uncultured Clostridia bacterium
TGTCTTCTCCCCGCGCGGCGTTTTTTATCGAAACAAGCATTAGATTTTTCCGGCAAAACTTTTCTTTTTCTCCTTTCCGCCGACGCAAAATGGCTGCCCGTTGCCGCCACAGCCGTCTTGGCATACCCGCCGTCTACCAGTACAGAGGCAAGCAGCAAACCCTCGCTCATCGTTGAACACGCCCCGTAAATTCCTAAATACGGAAGCCCCGTTTCCCGCGCGGCAAAAGAAGCCGATATGATCTGGTTCAGCAAATCGCCCGAAAGAATCACATCCGCCCCCTCTTTCAATCCCGCTTTTTCCATACTGCTGCGCAGAGCATACAGCAACATCTTTCTCTCCGCTCTTTCAAACGTGCTTTCCGCAAACATGTCGTCCGACAAAGGATAATCGACATATCTTCCTACAATCCCCCCACATTCTTTCGGCCCCGCCACTGTTGCAGCCGCAATAATTTTCGGCTTGTTTTTAAAAAAAATCGTCTGTCCGCACTGCATACCGTTATTTTGCCGCACCCCGCAAAAATTATGCGCTCACAAGCTGCGTCTTACCTTTCTTGCGCAGCATCCGACGCTTCTTGTCCAACAAAGCGGCAAAGCCGAAACATTGTCTGTATTTATAATTACATGTTCAGCAAGAGCTGCATAATTTTATAATCTGAAATCAGATTGTTTTCGAAACACTGCCGGTGTTTTCCCCGTCCGCTCCTTAAACTGGAGACAGAAAAACGCCGCAGATGAATAGCCCAGCGCATTAGAAATTTCTTCAACGCTCTTATCCGTAAACAGCAAATACTTTTTTGCTTCCTTGATCTTCAGAGAAATAATGTATTCTTTAAATGAAAATCCCGTCGCTCTTCTTATCATACGATTGATCGTATTTTTATGATAATGAAAAACAACACTTAAAAGTTCACACGAAAGTTTTTTGTTAATATTCCTCGCAATATATTCCAGTACAGCTTGCTGTTCACCCGTCTTTTTGACAACGGAAAAACTCTGCGTCTGAAGACGAAAAATTTCATACAAAAAGGCATTCAGCAAATTCGTACAGATCTCTTTACCGTAAATTCTGTCATATAAATATTCCTCGATCATCTTTTCCAGACACGCTCTCGCAAACTTTTCTTCGGAAATATTGACCTTTACCGATAAATTTTCATTAAGAAATGCATCATCATTGACCGTAAATTCCAAGCCCGATAATATGAACGGGTCATCCTTGTCGGCAAAAATCGTATTTTCTTCCCCTTTCCTGCAAAAAAACAAATCGCCTTGTACACAGGAATAACGTTTTTGTCCGATCTTATAATCACCTTTGCCGCTGTGGACATACAATAAATACGGATAATGAAATACACGCGGCGGTGTGAAAAATCCTTTTTCACACGGAAAATAGTTGATCACGTCAAATTGAGTCTGAAACGGATTCATTTTTCTCTCCTTTGTTCAAAAGTATAATTTTCTGGTGTAATACTGCATTGTAATCTGTGCATTTTTAGTATATAATAGTTTTATTCAAAAGTCAATAGGGAGAGTTCAATGATAATCAATAAAGCACCGGAACGCATGACTTCAAAGGAAAGAGTGCGCCGCACATTTGAATTTGAAAAGACAGACAGGGTCACAGTCGGTTACGAAAGCAACCCGGTCATTCACTCTAAACTATGCAAAGCGCTCGGCGTCAAAGAAGCGGATCCGGAAGATTTGTTAATGGCTTTGGGTGTAGATTACCGCCCCATCGCAGCACCCTACATCGGAAAAGAACTATTCAAAGCGCCTAAGGATCGCATCGTTGACCAACTCGAAGGTTGTATTATGCGATGGGTTGAAAACGGTTCGGGCGGATATTGGGATTTTTGCGATTTTCCGCTGCAGAACGCAACCGACGAAATGTTTGAAAATTTTCCCGTTCCCAACCCGGACGATTTTGATTACGATGCTGCGCTGGACAGAGCCAAAAGCTACGAAGGTAAATTCGGGTTGTATGCCGGAAATGCAGGGATCCCTGATATTTTAAACTCAAACGGACGTATCATGGGAGTGGAGGATGTTCTTTGCCATCTTATACTGGAAGACGAAGCCGCTCTGAATTTCATAAAAAAACGCGCAAATTTTCAGCTTTCCATGATGGAAAGGCTGATCGAGAAATGCAAAGACTATCTCGATTTTATCTGGCTGGGTGAGGATCTCGGAACACAGATCGCTCCCATGATCAGCCTTGAATTGTATCGGAAACACATAAAACCCATTCATAAACAGTTTGCCGACCTTGCGAACATTTATCATCTGCCTGCGATCATGCATACCTGCGGCAGCAGCAGCTGGGCTTACGAAGATTTTATAGAAATCGGTATCCGCGGCGTAGATACCTTACAGCCGGAAGCCAAAAACATGAGCCCCGCTTATCTTGCTGAAAAATTCGGAGGAAGGCTGAACTTCCGAGGCTGCATCTCTACCGCAGGCCCGCTTGCTTACGGCACAAAGGAAGATACGGAAAAAGTTTGCAAAGATACCCTGGAAATCATGATGAAAGTCCGAGGCTATCATTTTGCCCCCACTCACCAAATCCAAGATAATACCCCCGTTGAAAACGTGATCGCCATGTACAACGCCGCACACAAATACGGCAGGTATTAAACCAATTTCAAGAATCCTGGAAAACAAAGCAATAAAAAAGTTAATTTTTTTATTAATCTCACCAGGGACCAGACTTTTCGCCGAAACGGATAAAATTTATATAGCAAAACGCAACCCGCAAAATTGCGGGTTGCGCATTTGATTTTAACGGTTCTGCTTTCTGAAAAAATATTTGATACCGGCAGCATTTATACTTTTTTCTCAAACAAAACGGCGCA
>USSJ01000240.1 GCA_900557285.1 uncultured Clostridia bacterium
CCAAAGCGGGCGCACTTTTTAGTGCGCCCGCTTTTTGACAAAAACAGATTTTTAACCGCGCGATCCGCAGTGCGAAACAAAATGACTCAAAGCTGCGCCTTCCGTTTTTTACGGAAGGCGCAGCTTTTTTGAACACGTTTGGCCGCATTTGCGCTTTTTCCCTTGTTTATCCCCTATTACGCGGCAGAGAGCCTTCGTTTCAAAGGCTCTCTGCCGCGGCGAAAAATGCCGCCAACGAGAAACTCCGCGGCTCAGCCGCGGAGTTTCTCATAAAACTTATCGCACCTTTACTGCAACAAAAGAAGTCCGAATACCAACGTGAACAAGGCGACCGTTTCTACGATACCGATCACGATAAAATAGTTCGCGGTACCTTTTCCCGTTTCGCCGAGCGCATCGGCCGCGGCGGCGGAAACTTTGCCCTGGAACAGTGCGGACAGCCCGATCGCAAGCCCTGCAAAAATTCCAACAAACATACAGAGCGTTGCGGAAGCACTGCCCGATTCAAAGGCACTGCGGATGAAGTTCATCAGCAAAAATCCGTAGATCGTCTGCGTCAAGGGCGCTCCCGAAAAGGCAACCATCATAAAAGGCGCCTGTTTCCCGTTTGCGTAGCACTTTTTCCACGCTCCGACCGAAGACATCGCCGCATATCCCGCTCCGAATGCCGAACCTATGGCCGCCAATCCCAATGCGCACGCCATACCAATATACTGTATTTCCATAATTCCTCCAAAATGTCAGTTATTCCTTTCTTTTTTTATTTCTCGGAACGGGTTATAGGCGATCCCCGACCACTCCATTCCAAGCTGTCCCGAAAATTCCAGAAGATTCAACCGTACGCCGTGTACGACTACGGACAAAAATCCCATCACTATATTCAGTGCATGACCTATGACCATGATCACGATACCCACGATCACAAGCGCGCCACCGAATCCCGCTGCCATATCGTTAAAGCTCTGCGCGATCGCCAAAGACGCCATCCCCACGGCAAACAGCCGTATGTAACTCATCACGTTCCCGAACGCCGAGATCGTATCCAAAAACGTCGTAAATGCGTTGCCAAGCCCCGCTTTCAGCCCCTGCGCAAACGTCTTGTCGGCTGACATCCCGCCAAACAGTATGACCAGCACAAATCCTGCCCCGATCACCGATGCCACAACCGCCAAATTGATACTTTCTCCGATCACCAGATACAGAACCATGAAGTACAACGCACTCACCGAAAACAACCATCCCAGATCTGCGATCCAGCTCAAATTATGACGGATCAGCTTGCGTCTTATATTCATGATACACGCAAGCGCCAGCTGTACGACGCCTATGGAAAAACAGAATTTCATCACATTATTCTGCGCCTGCGTCGCCGTCACTCCAAAATATTCGGGATAGTTCGCAATTTGCGGAATCACGAGCGCTTTCAAAAACGGAACACGCATCGCCCCTTCCAGTCCGAACCATGTACCCGTCAGCGCTCCCCAAACGATCGTTGCCGCCGACAAAACATATAAAAGCAACGTAACGTTGGTGAGCTTTTTCATCCTGACATTCAATACCACCGTGCCGATCAGAAACAGTACACCGTACCCCGCATCCCCGATGATCATGGCAAAAAACAGTGCGAAAAATGCCAGAAACCAGAACGATATATCGTATTCCCTATACCCCGGAACGGTCCCCAGGATATCAAACAGCGGCTTGATCAGCGACGTCACTTTGTTATAATGTATTTTTGTCGGTACGTTCGGATCGTTTTCATCCGCATCGTCCATGACCCACGCCCAGTTATGTTCTTTCGCCGCTTTTGAAAACTTCTCCGTTTCCGTTTCGGGTATGTACCCCGTTATCCACACAAGCCCGCTCTCCCTGCCAAGCGATGCGTCCGCCGATGAATATTCCACGGCATTCTGCATTTTCAGCAACTGCTCCGCATAACTTTTCAGATACTTCGCCGATTCGCTCAAAACCCGATCGCAT
This sequence comes from uncultured Clostridia bacterium, assembly GCA_900557285.1. Lineage (GTDB taxonomy): Bacteria > Bacillota > Clostridia > Christensenellales > Borkfalkiaceae > Borkfalkia. The sequence continues at coordinate 1,981 of USSJ01000240.1, forward strand.
TCCGCTATCTCTGTCCTGCAATCCGCGGCTTCCCTTTCCAGCTGTAACAATCCTTTTTCGGGCAGCTGAAATTCGCTCGCCTCTACCTTCGCATCGGCTTTCCCAATCACCGCCACCGTCTCCTGCTTTTCGATCGGCTTTAAACGGATAAACCGCACATCTTCCTTCTTGCATAGCGCGCGCAGTTCCTTTTTGTCCATGCGGTAAAAGTGCAGTTCCACAACTTCCGATAATTCCCTGACCGCCTGCGGATCAAAATTCCCCCACGGTCGGATCCGCTCCGCTTCCAAAAGCAACGCCGATAACCGCTCCTTTTGCTCCGCTTTCCTTTTCAGAGCCGCGGCTGTCTTTTGATACAACGCTTCAAACTCCGCATCGGAAAGTTCTTTTTCCTCTTTTCCCTTCCCCTTATAATCGCCAAGTTCCTGCAAAAGTCGGGAAAGTGCGGAAAACCGTTCCAGAATCTGCGGATCCGCGTCTTTCTTTTCCGCAAGATGCAAGATACCCAGTTCCCGCAACGACATCAGCATTTCGTCTTTCCGCGAATTTTGCCCCGCAACACAGACAACTTTCATCTTTTCGATCATGTCGTTGCCCCCTGCCGCTTCTTCTTCGCGATTTTTCCGCGGACAACGGCACTTGTCTGCTGATCGCCCAGGTATATCTCAATTTTTCGGATGTTTTCCTTCGCCTCCGGGATCTTCACCTTTTCAAACAGATTGACGCGCTGCGACGTCAGCCGCAACTCCCGATTCAAAAGTTCCACTTGGTTCCGTATCGTCTTTAAAAGCGCATTGCCCCTCGATATCTCGCGCAGACGTACCAGCGCTTCATCCACCCAGAACGGATAATCCGCCACGTCGTAA
>USSJ01000241.1 GCA_900557285.1 uncultured Clostridia bacterium
GCTTCGGTTTCAAAAATATTCAGCTTCAGCAAAGAAGTGAACTCCAGTTTCAAAAACTGGTTCCGCACTTCCTGCGTAAACGGCATACAGATCTCGCCCTCGCTTTCCGTCGTTTCAAGCGGCACTTGGCGGTCGATCGCAGCCAAGCGGCGCGATAAATATGCCGATTCCTTTCCGTTTTCCAATTTAGTTTTCACCGAACCTGCGATGTCATCCAGATTCGAATAAACATTGTCCAGTGTACCGTATTTCAAAAGCAGATTCAGCGCGGTTTTTTCACCAATACCCGGCACCCCCGGTATATTATCCGATGAATCACCCATCAGGGCTTTCATGTCAATGACCTGCGTAGGTTTATAACCTATAAGCTGTTCAAAGTTATTTTTATTGAGCTTTAAAAGCTCACTCACACCCGTCTTGGTTATAAAAACATCCGTCAGATCGTCCACAAGCTGATAGGCATCCCGGTCTCCCGTGATAACAATGCTGTGCGTATCCGAAAAAGCGTGCGACAACGTACCGATCAGATCGTCCGCTTCGTATCCCTCTTTCTCACACATCGTGATATTCATGGATTGAAGCAGCGATTTGAGCATCCCGACCTGGACAACCAGATCGTCCGGCATCGGTTTCCTTGTCGCCTTATATCCATCGTACATTTTATGGCGAAATGTCGGCGCTTTCAGATCGAACGTAACAATCAGCCGATCGGGTTTGTTGTCCTGGATAATTTTCAAAAGCAATTTTATAAAACCAAAAACTGCATTGGTAGGCGTGCCGTCCCTGGTCGTCAAAAGCTTCGTCGCGTAAAATGCCCGATTCAAAAGGCTGTTTCCGTCAATCAGCACAAGTTCTTTCATAGTTCCTCCGTACGGGAATACTTTTCTGCCCATATTATACCAAAATTTTTTTACTTTAGCAAGAGCCGATCCCGCATTCTGCCTCTTTCATCTTAAATTTTGAACATTTCAGTCTGTCTTTATTCCGTCAAACAAGGTGCGCGTGCCGTCTTTTTCTCCGCCTAACAGCCCTTACAATGCACTGCCTTTTTCGATGTCTGATATTTTCAGCGCTTGCCGTTTTTTGTTCCCTGCCTGCTGTAAAACAAAAAGAGCCGTACCTGAAAGCACAGCTCTTATCCTCTTTTCTTAATTTTAAAATGACCGGTCACGAAATGATCCGAATGTTTCCGATAAGCGGAAGTTTCGTCTTCTCTTCCTGAACGACCGCCACGATCCCAAGTATGCACGCAATCAGAATGACGACGCCGAGAACACCCCCGATAATCCCGAAAACAAATCCGATGGCAGGAATCATTCCGAGAATACTGCACAAAGCGCTCACTATAATGCTTGTAAGCAAAATCACGAGCGACTGATTGGCATGAAATTTAGCTAAATCATCTTTCGGGTACAGGATCAGAGGCAAAAAGAATAAAATTCCGAACACATAAGCCAAACAGCACACGATCTTTTTCTTTTGCAGCTCTTCTGAATCCATTGACTCTTTCTTTTCCCTTGATGCACTGCTCTCCGATTCTTTTTCATCCGCCGCAGTGTTTTCCTGCTGCTCAAATGGATCTTTATCCATTCCTCACCCCTCCATTGACTGTTTTTCTTTATCACTCGTTTCTGAACTTTCTCTTAAATCCGGTGCAATAAAAACTTCCCGTCCCTTTTTCTTTCGGATTATGTAATACGCAGCAATCAGCGCAATACCGATCAAAACCATCAGAATTGCCGTAACCTGAGAAGGCGTCAGCCCGGGAATAAACGAAGCCCCGCGATCATCCGTGCGGAAAAATTCGACGATAAATCTCCAGACCCCATACCCGATCAGATATCCTGACAAACCGAACCCCTTTTTCTTCCAGACCAGCATAAAAAGAAATGCTGCCAATAAAAACAGAAAAATTGCTTCAAACAGCTGGATCGGGACTACCTTTTCCCAGCCGTATTTTCCCGCAGATATTTCCACCCATTGTGTTATTCCGTACCAGGCGTCTGTCACATCGCCGTGGCAGCACCCCGCCGTCAGACAGCCGATCCTTCCGAAACCGTGCGCCAACGGAATACACGCGGCCGCAATGTTGGCAAACGTCGGAAGCCACTCCACAGAGGTTTTCATGCTTTTGAAAAGCAACCTGCCGCCAATGAAATAAATCAGCAGCATACTGACCGCTCCGCCGATAAAACCACCGTAAAACGTCGATCCTGTATTGCCGTTCAGTTCAAATTTCCCCGTTTCAAGCGCATTGTAAAACGCCTGAAACAATACTGCCGAAAGATAACCGATCACAAACGCCGCAACGGCTCCGATCAGAATCAGATTCTGTAATTTCGCCGGCATTTTGCGGCGGTCCGCCAGGATCCGAAAAAGAACAAGTGCCGCAATCACGCCCAGCAAAATAAAAATTTCATAAAGCGTTATACCCGTTCCGTCCGGAAATGTGATAATTTTATATGGATACATTTTTTATTTCCCGTTTTTAATTGTTCGTTATGTCGAGATATTCATCATAAGTAACATTTTTGTCGAAAGTCTTTTTCCCGTTAATCTCAATGATACGATTTGCAACGGTATTCATCAACTCCTGGTCGTGCGACGTAAACAACATGCAGCCCTTAAAATTCTGCATTCCGTTGTTGAGCGCCGTGATCGATTCCAGATCCAGGTGGTTCGTCGGCTCGTCCATGATCAGAAAATTGCTCCCCTCGAGCATCATTTTTGCCAGCATACAGCGGACTTTTTCGCCGCCAGATAAAACCTTTGCTTTTTTCAGGGCTTCCTCTCCGGAAAAGAGCATCCTGCCCAGCCATCCGCGGAGATATTCTTCGTAATGGTCG
>USSJ01000242.1 GCA_900557285.1 uncultured Clostridia bacterium
CCTCATCGCCCTCATTTCCGCCGTTCTTCTCTCCGAACGGGCGGGGACGATCGTCACCGACTCGGTCACTTCGGACGGGCTGGCGGCGTTTATCGCGGCGCGCGGCGGAAAGCACTGCCGCTTCAAGCGCGGCTATAAAAACGTGATCGACAAAGCCAAGGAACTCAATGCCGCAGGGATCTATTCCCCTCTTGCCATCGAAACGAGCGGCCATGCCGCGCTCAAGGAAAATTATTTCCTGGACGACGGCGCATATCTTGTGACACGTATCCTGATTTCCCTTGCAAAACTTGCAAAAACAGGCAGAAACATTTCCGATCTCATCGCCGATCTTCCCGAACCCGTCGAAGCGGCGGAAGTCAGGCTCGGCTTTACGGAAAAAGGAAAGGCCGATTTCAAAAAACTCGGGCTGGAAGCGATCGAAGATATTAAAGATAAAGCTGTGTCCGCAGGACTGAAACTTGCGCCCGACAATTATGAAGGCGTACGCATCAATTTCGGGCAAGGCCAGGGCGAAGGCTGGGCGCTCGTACGCATGAGCCTGCATGAACCCATCGTTCCGATCAATTTTGAAAGCAACGCAAAAAGCGGCTGCAAGGTCATCGCGCAGGAGCTTTTGGAATTGCTTTCCGATCATGCGGATTCGATCGATTTGACCAATCTCAAAAACTATATCCAAAACGCATAAAGCGGCTTACTTAGAAAAAATTTTTTTGAAGGAGATATATACATGAACGTTCGTGAACAGACAGTAAATGCGATCCGTGTACTTTCCGCGGAAGCGATCCAGAAAGCAAATTCGGGTCATCCCGGGCTTCCGCTCGGCAGCGCCCCGATCGGCTATACGATCTTCGCGGATTTTCTGAAATTCAACCCGAAAGATACAAAATGGGATGACCGCGACAGATTCATTCTTTCCGCAGGACACGGCTCCATGCTCAACTATTCCCTGCTCTATCTGTTTGGGTACGATATTTCAAAAGAAGATTTGATGAATTTCCGTCAGCTGGGCTACAAGACCCCCGGGCATCCCGAATACGGCCACACGCCCGGCATCGAAACGACGACAGGCCCGCTCGGACAAGGAATTGCCAATGCCGTCGGCATGGCTCTCGCGGAAGCGCATCTGGCGGCGATCTTCAACCGCGAAGGCTTCCCGATCGTCGATCACTACACCTACGCACTCTGCGGCGACGGATGCCTGGAAGAAGGTATTTCCTATGAAGCCTGCTCCTTTGCGGGAACACACAAACTCGGCAAACTTATTCTTTTTTACGACGACAACGACATCACCATCGAGGGCAATACGGATATCACCTTCAAAGAAGATGTCGGCATGCGTTTCAAAGCGCAGGGCTGGCAGGTTCTGAAAGTAGACGACGCGAACAATCTCGATCTGTTGCGCCGCACCATCCGCAAAGCAAAAGCGGACACGGAACGTCCTTCCATCATCATCTGCAAAACGGTTATCGGCTACGGCTCGCCTCTGGCAGGATCCCACGAATGCCACGGTGCGCCGCTCGGTGTGGAAAACCTGAAAAAGCTCAAGGAAAACCTCGGCTGGACATGCGAACCGTTCGAAGTTCCCGAAGAAGTTTCCGCCCATTGCGCGGCGATCGCGAAAAAAGGCGCTTCCCGTCAGGGGAAATGGAAGAGACTCTTCAAAGAATATGAACAGGCATATCCCGAACTTGCCGCACAGTACAAATGGTTTATGAGCGGAGAACTGCCCGATTTGAAAAACAATGCGTCTTTGTTCGAATTTCCGAAAGCAGACGCTACCAGAAACACCAGTTTCACGGTACTCAACAAGCTGGCAGACCTGATCCCCAACCTGATCGGCGGATCCGCAGACCTCGCGCCTTCCAACAAATCCAACATGAAAAAGCGCGGTGATTTTACCGCAACCGACAGAAGCGGCTCCAATATCCATTTCGGTATCCGTGAGCACGCCATGGCGGCAATCGCCAACGGCATGCAGCTGCACGGCGGACTGAGGGCGTACTGCGCAACCTTCTTTATTTTCTCCGATTACATGAAACACGCGATGCGCCTCTCCGCGCTCATGCACCTGCCCGTAACGTATATCCTCACCCACGACTCGATCGGCGTCGGTGAAGACGGCCCCACGCATGAACCTGTCGAACAGCTCATCGCACTGCGTTCCATTCCGAACATGAAAGTGTTCCGCCCTGCCGACGGAAAAGAAACGGCGGCGGCATGGATCTCCGCCCTGACAGGCAATTCACCTACCTGTCTCGTACTGACCAGACAGAATCTGCCCCAGTACGAAAAATCGGGTCTGGATGCCCTCAAAGGCGCCTATGTGCTCGCGGACAGCGAAAAGAAAGTCCCCGATGTCCTGCTGATCGCCAGCGGTTCGGAAGTAGAACAGTGCATGCAGGCAAAAGAGATCCTCAAAGGCAAAGGCGTCGACGCGCGCGTCGTATCCATGCCGTGCATGGAGGAATTCGAAAAACAGCCTCAGTCTTATAAAGACGAAGTTCTGCCGCCCGAAGTCAAGGCGCGCGTCTGCGTGGAAGCAGCTTCCCCCTGGTCCTGGTACAAGTACGCGGGAGACTGCGGCGAGATCATCGGCATGACCACATTCGGCGCGAGCGGCCCCGCGAACAAACTGTTTGAAATGTTCGGCTTTACCGCAGACAACGTCGTCGAAAAAGCGTTCCGTTCGCTGAATAAAATCTGATTTTTAAATGCCTCGCGGCGCATCCTTTATCGCACTGCGCGGCATTTTGTTCGAATAAAAAAAGCAGCCCTCAGCCTATGGAGTGAACCCCAAAGTTTGGACAAAAAATTAAATTAAAATGTATGGTAATGA
>USSJ01000243.1 GCA_900557285.1 uncultured Clostridia bacterium
GACAAACTGATGACGCTCGCCGTCAATTCTCTGCTGGAAACCAATCTGGGCGCCGTTCCCATTTTCTGCATTTACGCACTCATCACATCCCGTTTGGGCGAAAATCTTACACGACGTACCCCTGTTTGCTTTACCGAACGCATCGCCGAACTCAACAAAAGAAAAGTGCGCGACGCCGAAACACCTATTTTGCCGACTCCGCAAAAAAACGAGAAAACGGCTCCCGTTGTACGTTCGGAATAAATTATAATCGAAAGCGAAAAATATGCCGCAGCGGTCTTTATGACAGAAACGGGATGCCGTCCGAATCCTTTCGGACGGCATCCCGTTTCTTATCGGTCAGATCAAAAAAACTGTCCGAAGCCGCTTTTTACAGGACATCCTTATACAGGTCGATGTTATCGAAACAGATAGCGTATTTCCCCTGTTCGATACCGTGCACGATCTCCACCGTGCGCGCATTGCAAGGCGTGGGAACGCCATATTTTTTACCGTATTCGCAGACGACGCCGTTGATAAAATCGATTTCGCAGATCTTTCCGGCGCGCAGATCCTGCAGCATGCTGGAAATCAGCCGCGCGTGTTTTTTCATCGCTATGGGGATCAGCGCAAAAGACAGAGCTTTTTTCAATTTTCCCTTATAATCGAACAGTTTGTCGATCTGATGCCCCTGCACAGGCTCGATACGAATCCCTGCGGCTTTGGCAACGTCGATGCATTCTTTCATGATGCGCTGTGCAACCGTGCGCGCACGTTTTTCTTTCGAAACTTCGCCGAATGTAGCGCCCGTAACCGTGGAAAGTCCCGAAAACGCACTGTTGATCAAAAGTTTTGACCACCTGGCTCCGATGAAATTTTCTTCCACGATGACCGTTCCCATACATTCGAGCAGTTTTTTCACGTCCTGCAAATGATTGCCCTTGCCGAACGCACCCAGCGAAAAAGTCAGTGCGGCAGGATCGCTCGTCAGTTCGGAAACGCCTTTCCCATGGAAAGTCGCGCCCCAGGCTATGGCGCAGCCCAGCGTGCGGTCATCCCCGATCATCTGTGCGATCTTCGGTTCGGGAAGCCCGTTCTGACAGGTGCAGATCGCGCCGTCCTCTTTCAGTTTGTCTTTTAAAAACGCAACTATATCCGCATTGTATCTCTGCTTGGTCATGAGCAGGATAATGTCATATTGTTCCGTCATTTCTTCGGGCAAAAGCGCATTCACTTTCTGCGTAAAATCGACCGTACCGATAATATGCGCGCCGTGTTCTTTGAGCGCTTCTATATGCTCCTTGTTGCGGTTGACAAGATCGATCTCCACCCCCGCTTTGGCGATGTATGCGCCGAGCACCGTACCCATTGCGCCCGCGCCGTAAATTGCACATTTCATAAACAATATCTCCCTTTTCTTTGAGCAGGAACTCTGCCGCTTTTTATTATAGCACGCGTCCTGCCGTTTGTAAATAAGATCTTTTCACAGATACAGGTAAATCAGAACGCCTGCAGCGATCTGCCAGACAAGCCCCAAAATATTGACAGCCCAAAAATACCAGTGTCTGGTTTTATGGCGGAAAAGAAACATGGCGAGCGTGCCGCCCACGGCTCCCCCGAAAAAGGAAAATCCGAGCAATACCTTTTCGGGTATGCGCCATTTTCCCCTCTTTGCCCTTCCTTTATCCGAAGCATACAGAAAAAACGCAACCAGCGAAAGAACTCCGATCAGACATACATACAAGATCCAAATTTTCATAAACACTCCTCTTATTTTTTGACAACACGCATCACGCCGCCGCGCGTTTTTTGAATTCGTGCAGTCCGCAGCTTTATTGCGGGATCATCGTACAAGCCGCCCGCAAGACAGCGGCGGCGAACGAATTTTCCGTCCGCGCAAATTTTTGAAAAACCCTTGTTGCGATCTGAGCCGCCAAGAGGCGGTCCGACGGGCAACGTATACAACCAAGATACAGCCGCCGTCCGATTCGTTATTCAATTTTGCGCAGTACGGCGCGGACTGGCGCGCCGTCCGCGCCGCCCAGTTTCATCGGCAAAGCGATGAGTTCATATATTCCCTCTTCTGCCGCAGAAAGGTCTAATCCTTCCAGCACCGCCACTTCCGCACCGAGCAAAATGCGATGGATTCTCTCGTCGCCTACGCTCTGCTCTTCACAGCCGATCAGAAGGCATTTTTCGGCTATTTGCTCCGCCTGCCCGACAGTCAAACAAAAGGTGCCTTTGATCAAAAGCCTTTCGGGAAGATCATCGAATGGGATATTTCTCTGTGAATATACCGCACATTTTCCCACAAGGCGCGACAGGCTGACCTGATCCGCCGTTTTGCCGCCCTGTATAAAATGCGAAGGCGCGTCCAGATGTGTACCGTTGTGCGCGCAAAAGGTAACGTCAGTCAGCGAATAGCCGTCCCTTTCATAGATTCGTACGCGGCGGTAAGACGGAGCCGTATCGCCGTCAAAGACTTTTCCCGAAAACAATTCCTGCGTGATATCGATCATTTTTTCCTCCGTTTGTCCGATTCCGCCTCGCCTCCCTCGCAACATTGTTTCAATGCCGTAAAGCGATAAATTTTGTTTTGCCAACCCTTTTTCCCTTCGCCTTTGCTGTCGCGCCAAATTGTTTTTGTCCGTTTCCGCAACGGCCGCACCCCGTTACAGAGCGGCTGCCCGTCCCTATGCCGTCCGTCGGCGGCTGCCGACGGACGGCATCCCTGCAAAAATGCGATCGTTTTTCTCAGATCCGAAAAGTCAAACAAAGCGTGCGAGCGGCATTTTTTTACCCGACGGCGGGGACTTCTGCGTATCAGTATAACAAAATCAGAAAAAAAGTC
>USSJ01000244.1 GCA_900557285.1 uncultured Clostridia bacterium
CTATGTCAAACGTATCGCTGATTTCGGCAACGATCTCCATAATATCCAAAGAATCCAAAACGCCCGCCCCTACCAGACTTTTTTCCGTTTCAAAATCCACGTCCGGTCGGATATCCTTCAACAATTTCAACAGCTTTTCCATTATACGTTCACTCCTTTTCTGTTTATTTTACTTGTTTCCACAAAATCCCTGAGCAATACCAGAGATCCGTTTTCCGTAACCTTATACACGCGCGGAAGTTTTCGGCTCAGAAATAACCCGATCCCCTCGGTTATCGAATACGCTCCCGCTCTCTCAAATACCAGCATATCGCCTGTCCCGACATTTTGCAACGACAGATTTTTTACCAGCACATCCGCCGATGTACACAATGATCCACAGACCATCCACGGCGCTTCCTCTGCCCTTTCCTCGTTTTTCGTCGCTCCGCGATCGCCGATTGCCTTCTGTTCCGATGGTTGCGCCAGATGCCGCAAAAACGGATGTTTCATGCCCATCATCTGCCCGTAATAATTCAGATGATGGATCCCTCCGTCCACAATGCAGAAATGGTTGCCCCGCGTTTGCTTCGTATCCACGATACGCGTACAATATTCGCCGCATTCCGCCGCGATGAACCGCCCCATTTCCAATACGATTTCGCATTGCTCGGGAAACATGTCCAGCATCTTGGAAAATGCGCGCAGGCGGCTGTCCTCTTCCGCCGCTTCCTCTCCGTCAAAATAATTCACGCGAAGTCCCGGCCCGTATTCAATTCTCCTGAATGGCATTCCGACAAGTTCCGCCTCTTCCGCAAACATCTTGAGTTTCTCGATCTCCCTGATCACCGATTCCAGCCGCTTCTGCGTCCCGGAATAAAACTGCACACCGATGATCGCAACATCAAGACTTTCGCCTTTTTTCAAAATTTCCAGTACCGTCTTGTCGTCCATTCCGAATTGATTTCCGCTGGAAAGGCGCAAAAGCACCGGAAGCCTCACATGCTTTTCCCGCGCCAGCCGGCAAAGCAGTTTTGCCTGCGAGATCGATTCCGCCGTGTACACCGCACGGCTTCCGCATTCCTCGATCACGCGGCGGACATCCGTTTCCGCTTTGTATACCCCCGAAAGCACGATCTTTTCCGCAGGGATCCCCGCCGAACGGCAGATATCGTATTCTCCCGGCGAACAGACTTCAAAAAAATCCGCCGTGTTCAAAAGTTCCTCCACAAAAAACGGATTCGCCTTCACGGCAAAACATATCTTCCGCTTTTCGCCCAATGCACGCCGTATTTTTTCCACACGGCCCCGCACTCCGTCCGCATCAAACACATACGCGGGCGTCACGACCCCGCTTCTCTCATATTCCCGCATCAAAATATTTCTCCTGTAATTTTTTTCTGTCAATTTTGCCGTTTTCGTTCAGAATAAAGTTTTCCACCTGCACGCACTTGTGCGGCACCATATAGGAAGGCAGTTTGCCGCGGAGCAGCACACGGATATCCGCAGGCGACGCCTCTCCCTGGTAAAACCCGTAAATCTTATCCGTCAGGCGGTTATACATACAGACCGCCCTGTTCAGTCCCTTCAACGACAGCATGACGTTTTCAATTTCCGAAAGTTCGATCCTGTGCCCCTGGTGCTTGATCTGAAAATCTTTTCTCCCGACAAAACAAAGCCTGCCTTCGTCATCATAATACGCGAGATCTCCCGTACGGTAAACAGGTTCCAGATAACTTTCGTTCAGCGGATTTTGCATGAACGCCTTTCCCGTCGCCTCCGCGTCATTGTAATACCCCAACGACAGCGCCGTCCCCGAAACACAAATTTCTCCCGTTTCATGCGGCACCGTAACCTGTTTTCCGCTTTCACTCAGCAAAAACACGCGTTCGTTCGGAAACGCATTCCCGATCGGCAGAACCTCTTTCCCGTACAATCCTTTTTCGAGAATATAATAGGTACAATTGCAAGTGATTTCCGTAGGCCCGTACAGATTGACAAACATCGCTTCGGGCAAATGTTCTTTCCACACATTTAACTGTTTGACAGGCATCGCCTCTCCGCTGAATAAAACTTTGCGGATCCGATCGGGCACTTTGTAATCGAACGCGTTCAGCGTCGAAAGAATGCAGAGCGCCGATACCGCCCAGATCAGCACCGTCACTTCGCGCCCGATCAGATAATCGATCAGCATCGACGGAAACGAAAACAGTTTTTTGGGGATGATCTGCATGGTCGCCCCCGCCTTGAGCGTCGAATAAATATCTTTGACCGATACGTCAAAATCAAACGGTGCCTGATTTCCGATCACCTCTTCCGATCCGATCCCGAACAGCACTGTAAACTCTTCGATAAAATCTATGACCGACCTGTGCGATACCGCAATTCCCTTCGGCGTTCCCGTTGACCCGGACGTAAACATCACATACAGCGGATCCGCATCCGTATGCCTGCTCCGCACCGACTGCAGGAGAATTTCGTCCGTTTTTTGGTTACCGTCTGTCAATTTTTCGATCATTGCGATCTGCGATTCTTTTGCCACGGACGGTATCAGCGCCCCGCACTTTTCTTTTGCCAAAAGCAACGGATAGCCCATTTTTTTCCAGATCGCTTCCCGACGCGATCCCGGATGCAGCGGATTCAGCGGCACATAAAAACATCCCGCATACACGCACGCCAAAAACGCCGTAACCGTTTCCACACTCTTTTCGCCGAGCACCGCCACAGGTTGACGCGGCATTGTCCTTTTCAATATTCCGCACGCCATTTTCTTCGCGTTTTCCATTAGCTGCGCATATGTAACTGATTTTTCTTCATCCGCAAACGCAATCTTGTGCGGAAATTTTTC
>USSJ01000245.1 GCA_900557285.1 uncultured Clostridia bacterium
CGGTTTTATAGTAGCGGATCATATTGACTTCGACGTTATCGCAGATGACGCAAGTGTCGTGGGAATGGATAAAGAACTCGCCCATAGTTTTGGCTTTTTTGGGGTCAGCGGTAATTTCGAGGTGACCCTTGAGTGCCGTCAGACGGGTGATGTGCTGGAGGGCTAAGGAGAGCTTGTTTTGCCGAGCGTGCATCATTTCGGTATGGTGCAGACAGAAACCGCGTTCGTTGACCATGCGGCGCTGGAAGTCCTCCATGACAGATTCGTTGAGGTATTGTTCCACGAGCCGCTTTTCGAGGATGGAACGGATCCTGCAGAGCGGACAATCGTTTCCGCTGACGAATTCCTGGTAAATGAGCATATTTCCGATGTGATAATTCATAAGATACCGCCTTCAGAAAAAAATGGTTCGCAGAAACGACTGCGTACAGATGTATTATAGCGTAAAAAGAGCAGAAAAGGAAGTATTTTTTAAAAAAAGACGGATGTCGATTGCAAAACGGGCGGATTTGCGTTATAATGGAGAGAAGAAAGAGAGAGGGCGCGGAGAAAGGATGCGTTGTTTGTTTATTTACAATCCGGTCAGCGGAAAGGGCAGAATACGCAAAAGGCTGGAATATATATTGCGCAGATTGGGGGAGAAGTATGAAAGTGTGGATTCGCATGCCACATCCTGTGCGGGAGACATGACGCGTGTTGTGCGTGAAAATGCGGCCAAGTATGATGCGATCATATTTTCGGGCGGCGACGGATCGTTCAACGAAGCGGTGCAAGGGCTTTGCGAAGCGGGGGCGGCTCCGGAGATCGGTTATATACCGGGCGGTACGGTAAACGACGTGGCGCATTCTCTGGGGATTCCAAAGAGTGTGCGCGGTGCATTGAAAGTGATCCTGACGGGCAAGAATGTTTTGCTGGACTGCATGAAGATAAACGATCGATATGCCATGTACATAGTGGCGGCGGGGGCGTTCACGAGTGCGACGTATACGACGCCGCAGGCGCAGAAAAAGCTGATCGGGCGTCTTGCGTACGGGATCGAAGGGATCCGAAAGAATCTGAATTTTGATGTATTCGATGTAAAATTGACGGACGGCAAATCACAGACGGAAACGGACAGTGTATTTGTCGTGTTTATGAACGGGAAATATGTGGCAGGGATCGGGCTCAACCGCCGTGCGAGCATGACGGACGGAATTATAGAAGCGGCGATCATCCGACAGAGAAAGCGCCCGAATTTTTTTCACAAGATACGGGCATTTTTTGCTCTGGCAAATCTGTTTTTGTTCGGGTACCATGTCAAAGAAAAACAGATCGTGCGGATCGAAGGCTCACATTTCGAGGTGGAAGCGGACGACGGCGTTGTATGGAATTTTGACGGCGAGAAGGGGATATCCGGGAAAGTTACGGTGGACGTCCTGCCGCGGAGAGTCAATATGATCGTGCCGAAAGGCAAGAAAAATTTTTAAGGGCAAATGCCGCACTTCCGAAGATCGGGATGCGGCATTGTTTTATATGAGCGCCGGGCATGACGTGCGTGCAGACAGGCTTGCCGGCAAAGTGTCCGAACGCGTGCGCAGTTTTTTTCGGCGGGCGTTTAAAAAAAGAATATTTGCAGAAAGTATAGAAGGGGGAAAACGAAATGTGTACTTGTTTAGCGATGCAGGGGAAGGGCTTGCTGTTCGGAAGAAATATGGATATCGAATATTCGTTCGGCGAAAGAGTTGTCTTGCGCCCGCGCGGATTCCGACAGGAATATAAGAGGGCCGAAAGGTGCGAAAAGGCTTATGCGATGGTGGGCATGGCGGCATTGGAAAGCGGCGTGCCGCTGTATGCGGAGGCCTGCAATGAAAAGGGGCTGTGCATGGCGTCTTTGAATTTTCCGGGAAACGCTTATTATTTCCCGAGCGGAAAAAACGGAGAGATCGAGCTTGCTCCGTATGAACTGATCCCTTTTATTTTGGAGCGGTGCGAAACGGTATTGCAGGCGGAAATGCTGCTGAAAAAGGTCTGTGTGGTTGCCGTACCGTTTCGGGAGGGGCTGCCCCTTGCGCCGCTGCATTGGATGATTGCGGACGAAAGGGATTGCCTGGTTGCCGAACCGATGCGCAGCGGGTTGCAGATCTATAAAAATCCTGTAAGAGTATTGACGAATAATCCTCCCTTTCCGTATCATAGGGAGCGTCTGAACGATTTTTTAAACCTGAAGGCGGATTATCCCGAAAACACGATGGCAAAAGAATTACAGTTGGCGCCGAATTCGCAGGGAATGGGCGGGATCGGGTTGCCGGGGGATGCCTCGTCGTCGTCGAGGTTTGTGCGCGCGGCTTTTTTGCTGCATAATTCGGATGTTACGGATGACAGCGTGTCCCAGGTCTTTCATATACTGAGCGGCGTGGAAATGGTACGGGGGAGTGTCCGAACGCGCGAGGGGAGATGGGATACCACGACGTATTCCTGCTGTATGGACGCATCGAACGGTATTTATTATTATAAGGTTTATACCAATCATCGTATTCATGCAGTGGATATGTCTTTGGAAAACCTGGACGGGGGAAAGCCGCTTTGTTTTCATTTGCCCAAAGGGGAAGACATCTTGTTCCAAAGAACAAGCACCGATCAATAATTCAAGTTAAAGTCAATAAACCATTTTTTTAAAGACATCCATGCCGAAAATACCAATAAAAGATGGTTTGCAAATTTTGCTTGCATAATCCTGCGTTGAATTTTTCGCTTCGGATTCTTCGTATATAAATCTTTGCGGTTCTTTTTTAATAAATATTAAGACTCTGTTTCTGCCGTTTTCTTCTGATTCTTTCGATTCCTTC
>USSJ01000246.1 GCA_900557285.1 uncultured Clostridia bacterium
GACCGTGAGGTCATACAGGCAGGCGTCGAAATTTTCGGAGAAGACGGTGCGGAATCGGACGCGAAGGCGGTGGCGTTTGCCATCGATTGTCTGAAAGCTGCGGGACTGAAAAATTTTATAGTCGATATCGGGCACGTCGGGTTTTACAAAGGACTTCTGGAAGGGAGCGGGCTTTCGGAGGAAGCGGCGGAGGAGATCCGCGGCTATATCAACGCGAAGGACGCGGTGAATACGGAGATCGCGCTGCGTACGTACGGAGCGAACGAGAAGGCGCAGGCGGCGATCCTCGCTTTGCCGTCGCTGTTCGGAGGCGTGCAGATCCTGAAAGACGCGGAATCGCTGACGGACAACAAAATGGCGCTTTCGGCGCTGGCGCATCTGCAAAACGTGTATGCCTGTCTGAAAAAGAAAGGGGTGGAGCAGTATGTGTCCTTTGATCTGGGGACGGTGAAGAGCCTTTCCTATTATTCGGGAATGGTCTTTACGGGTCTTGCGGAAGGAGTGGGTGCCGCGGTGCTTTCGGGCGGGCGCTACAATGACCTTTGCGCGCAGTTCGGGCGAAATCTGTCGGCGGTGGGCTTTGCCATCGGGTTGATGCGCGTACTTCGCGCGCTGGAAGCGGAGGTGAATAGCGGATGCTGAACGTTGCGCTTGCCAAGGGTCGGCTTGCCGATTCCTGTGCGGATATTTTTATGAAATGCGGAATTCAGGCGCAGATTCTGAAAGAGGAAACGCGCAAACTGGTGCTGGAAACGCCTGATAAGAAATTCAAATTCTTTTTTGTCAAGCCTTCGGACGTGCCCACGTATGTGGAGTACGGCATCGCGGACATCGGCATTGTCGGAAAGGATACGCTTTTGGAAGCAGGGGCGGAACTTTATGAAATGCTGGATCTGAAATTTGAAAAATGCAAACTCTGCATTGCGGGATTTCCCGAGAAAAAAGAGATGCTGACGGCGCCTCACCTTCGGGTGGCGACGAAATATGTCAATACGGCGAAAAAGCTGTTTTTCTCGCGCGGAGAGGACGTGGAGATCATCAAACTGAACGGATCGATCGAACTGGCGCCGCTCACGGGGTTGTCGGATGTGATTTTCGATATCGTACAGTCGGGCGGAACACTGCGTGCCAACGGGCTCGTGGTACTGGAAGAAGTGTTCGATATTTCCGCGCGGCTGGTCGCAAATAAAGTCAGCCTGAAAACAAAGGCGGCGGAGATCTTGCCGCTGATCGCTCAGATGAAAAAGTATATCGGCTGAACCGCCGATTCGGAAGTACGTTTATGAAAATTTACAAAAATGCCGCGGATGCGGCGGAAATTTTAAAGCGCGGAAAATTTGACGACGCGGCAAAGTCCGCGGCGGTCAGGGAGATCGTGAATGCTGTAAAAGAGCACGGCGACGAAGCGCTGTTTTCCTATTGCGAAAAGTTTGACAACAGCAAGCTGACCGCGCAGACGGTCTGCGTGAGCAGGGAAGAAACGCAAGCCGCTTACGCGCAGACGGACGAAACGTTTTTGGAGTCGCTGCGGAAGGCGGTAAAGAACGTTTACGAGTACCATGCCCGCAGCGTCATGAAGGAAGATATCCGCACGAAGGACGGCCGCACGACGGGATTTGCCGTGCGTGCGGTCTCGCGTGCGGGGATCTATGTGCCGGGCGGCACGGCTCCGCTGGTGAGCTCTGTGCTGATGGGCGTGTTGCCTGCAAAGGCGGCAGGAGTGAAGGAAATTTATGTCTGCACGCCTGCAAAAGACGGAAAAGTGGATCCGTCGGTGATCGTGGCGGCGCACGAGTGCGGCGTTACGAAACTGTTTAAGGCAGGCGGCGCGCAGGCGATCGCCGCGTTTGCGTACGGCACGGAAAGCATACCGAAAGTGGACGTGATCGCAGGGCCCGGGAATATTTATGTGACGCTTGCCAAAAAGGAAGTGTACGGCGAGGTGGGCATCGATATGCTGGCGGGCCCGTCGGAGATTCTGATCATTGCGGACGGCAAGCAAAAACCCAAATATGTGGCGGCGGATATTTTGTCGCAGGCGGAGCACGATAAACTGGCGCGCGCGATTCTTCTCACCGACGATGAAGAATTTGCAAAGATCGTCGCGAAAGAAGTGGAACGTCAGCTGGAATTGCTGCCGAGAAAAGAAATCGCGGCCTATTCGGTGGCGAATGCGGGCGGCATTATACTGGTAAAAGATCTGCAAGAGGCGTGCGCGCTGGCGAATGAGATCGCGCCCGAGCATCTGGAAATTGCTGCGGAAAATTGTGAAGAACTTCTGCCGAAGATCGAGCATGCGGGAGCGGTGTTTTTGGGAAGTTATACACCCGAACCTGTCGGAGATTATTTTGCGGGTCCCGATCATATTTTGCCTACGGGCGGAACGGCGCGGTTTTTCCAGGTACTCAACGCGGATATTTTCCTGCGCAAGATGAGCGTTATCCGCTATTCCCCGAAAGCCTTGAAAGAGGACGGGGCGGACATCGTGCGGCTTGCGGAGAGCGAGGGACTGCACGCGCACGCGAACGCCGTCAGAGTGCGTCTGAAATAGGCCCCGTTGCGGCCGAAAGGCGGGCTTTGGAAGGCGGGAGGAACCCTCGTTTGGCGAAAAGGAGCTTGCCGCGGGGACGGATTTAAAAATTACGGAAATTTAAGGAGGACGGGAGTATGTCGCAGCGAAAAGCGGAAACGCACAGAAAGACGGCGGAAACGGAGATTTTTCTCTCGCTCGATCTGGACGGAACGGGCACGGGCGCCGTGGACAGCGGCGTGGGCTTCCGCTCCGCCAACGAGGACGATTCCATCGTCTACTT
>USSJ01000247.1 GCA_900557285.1 uncultured Clostridia bacterium
AGGAGCGCGGCGTTTATTCGGTGGCGGAAAATCTCAATACGGAATCGGAGGACGTTTCGCCCGAAGGGGCGCTGATCGCCGATCTGGTATTGCAGGAGCTTACAAAGAAGCGTAAGGACCCCGTTCTCGGCGAAGTACAGAACGGGTACGGCGATATCGTGGTGCTTACGCGCAGCAAGAAAGACAAGATGGAAAACATCGTGCGTGAACTTGTGCGGCGGGGGATCCCCGTGGCGGCGTCGGCGGAAGTGAACATCTGCGATTATCCGGAAGTAAAGACGCTGATCGCCGTCCTCAAATATCTGGATAACGGGTTGCAGGATATTCCGCTCGCGGCATCGCTCAAGAGTGCGATGGGAAATCTGACGGACGGGGAACTGGCGAAGATACGCCTCAGCGAACCGAAAGAAACTTTCTGTGCCGCCTGTGAAAAATATGCGGCGCTGCAGGATGAAACGGCGGAAAAATTGCGCGCGTTTTTTGCACTGTGCGAGCGGCTTCGCATAAGGAGTGCGGCATGCGGCGCGGCAGAGATCCTGACGGATATCCTTACGGAAACGGGCATGGAACTTAAACTTTTAGCGCAGCCGTGCGGTGCGGAAAAGGTGAGGCGCGTGAACAGACTGTGCGCGGCGTGCGAGGATCTGAGTATTCCCGCGTTTTTGGATAAGCTCAAGAGCGGCGGGAATAAGATCGGATTTTCGGAGAGCGGCGGCGAAAATGCGGTGCGCGTCATGACGATGCACGCGAGTAAAGGTCTGGAATTTCCCGTCGTGATCGTGGCGGGCATGAATGCGCCTTTTAGCGGAGAGGATCTGAAAGGGATCCTGTTTGACGACGAATGGGGTTTTGCGCCGGAGGCGTATGATTTTGAAAATTATACTTCTTCGGAAACGATACTGCGCGCGGCGGTTCGGAACCGCCTGCGGCATAAGCGCGCGGAAGACGAAATGCGGATCCTGTACGTGGCTCTCACGCGCGCAAAGAGCACGCTGCACATGATATTTTCCAAAGAAAAGGCATATGACGACGATGAAACAAAGAGTGCGGGCAGCTTTGCGGATTTTGTGGACCTTTCCAAAATGGCGGATCTGGTCGCGCCCGTATTCGGGGCGGAACTGCAGGCGCCTTCGCCCCGCGTTCTGACGGCGGGCGAAACGGACGAGGAAACCAAGCGTGCGATGCTGGATCGGTATTGCCGCCCGTATGAATATGAAGCCAGCGTTTCGCTTCCTGTCAAGACGTCGGCATCGGCGATCCTAAAACGGCGCGCGGAGCAATCGGAAACGGAAAACATCCGAACGCAGGAGGAATTCTACGCTTCGGACGCCGATGCGCGCACGGGTACGGCGTACCACGCGTTTCTTGAACGCGCCGATTTTAACGCGGATGCGGAAGCGGAGTCGGCGCGGCTGTGTGCGAAGCTTGCGGCGGACGGCTTTGATGTGGACGAAAAGAAAGGCGCGCAAATTTTAAAACTTCCGATTTTTTCTCAGCTGAAAGGATTTAACCTGTACAGGGAACGCGAATTTTTGCTGTCGATGCCTGCCGACGGATTGTTTGAAACGAAATCGCAGGACGAAGTTCTCGTGCAGGGTGTCATCGATCTGATGGCGGTACAGGGGAAGGAATGTGTGATCGTGGATTACAAATATTCTTCGCACGATGCGGCGCGGCTGCTCGCCGATTACACGCCCCAGCTGAAAATATATGCCGCGGCGGCGAAAAAGAGCGCGGGAGTGGAGAGCGTTTCCGCTTATATTCTCAATATTCTGCGCGGGTTCGTCGTGCGCGTACCGTTGGATTGACTTTTAAACCATGCCGAAAACGGTCATATGTAAGGTAACGGATAGGGAAATCGACGGTTAAACGCGCAATTCGTCAAAACATGCTGAAATATTGCAGAATTCGCGCGGATTTTTCGTCTATAATGGATGCGGAATTTATTCTGGAGGTAGATCCGTGTCCCTTTCTGTGTGGGAAAGCGTGCTGTCGTTGGCCGAGGCGGCGGGCGAATATTTCTGCGATATTTCCGCGCTTTCGCTTTTATTATTGCCGTCGGCTGTGTTTTTGGTCTGGTTTATTTTGTGTGCGTCCTGCCGCGGTGTGCGGGCGCGCAGTAAGAATGCGTATCTGTTTGTATCGGATATAAGCATTTTTCTTTTTTGCGCACTGGCGCTCTTTGCCCGCCAGGAACTGACGGCTGTTATCGGTGTTGCGCTCGTGTTCCGCGCGGCGTATTTTCCTTTCTACGGGATCTTATGTCTTTTCCGTCCGAAAGAGGAAAGAATAGAGAATCCGAAGAAAAAAGAGAAAAGGAATAAGAAAAAACAGAAAGAAGTTCCTGCCATGTCGCAGGCGGATGCGCCGGCATTGGCTTCGGCGTTGCCGCAGACGGATCCCGTTCCGCGCATGGTTCGCTGTTTTGAACGCACGGATCCCGGGATCGTGGTGGAACAGGATGTGCGGCTCGGTCATATTTTTTCGGTGCTGGAACGGTTGAAAAATCTTCCGCTCGGCGCGGGAGACAGGCTGGAAGCGCAAAAATATGAAGATCTTTTGTCCGTATACCGCAATAAGGGAAATCTCTCTTCTGCCGAAGCGCAGACGCTCAACGATATTTTGGCGTCGCTTTTGAAAATGATGGCAAAATACGGTGTTTAAGCGGCAAAAGAATATTTTGGCGGTGCGGTTTTGATCGTCATGGCTTGCGTAAAGTCTGAAATAATTTCACAAAGCTCGTAAATTATAGTAAAGTGATGGGATAAACAGAACAAAGCGAAGGCGG
>USSJ01000248.1 GCA_900557285.1 uncultured Clostridia bacterium
CCTGTCGCGCCGAGCACCGCAGCGAAACCTATCGTGCGCATACAGAGGAACGCCGTCCGGCCGCCGGTAATTTCTAACGAGTCGGCGCGGCGCAAATCCGAAAGAAAGGCAGCCTTTGTTTCGGCAAGGGCATGGTAATTTATATGGAATACCGTATTTCCGAAAAGCTGAAGAATCTGAAGCCATCCGCTATCAGGGAGATCTTCAAAAGCCTGACAGATCCGCGTATAATCGCCTTTGCGGCGGGAAATCCCGCGGCGGAGTCCTTCCCCGCCGAGTTCATCGAAAAGAAGGCGGCGGAAATACTGCATAACAGCCCGGTCGCGGCCTTGCAGTACAGTATAACCGAAGGATATCCCGCGCTGAGAACGGCGGTAAAAAAACGCCTTTCCGACGCCTTCGGTATCGGGCGGGATTTTGAGCAAAGCGGACGAACTGGCGCAGGCGCCGGATGCGTCGGGGCAGGAAGCGGCGCGGCTTTTGTCGGTGCTTTCGCCTGCGGCGATCCCCGCGGAAGCGCGCAAGGTCACGGACAGGCAGGAAGCGGCTCGGCTCTTGTCGGCGATGCGGCTGATCCTGCGGGACGCGCTGGTTCTCAAGACGGGCGGCGCGGCGCCGCTCACGTCGACGGACGCTCAGACGCTGCGGCGGATCGCGGGGCGGTACAGCGCGGCGGGGCTTGTGCGCGCACAGGAAAAAATCACGCAGACAGAAAAATATTTGAAGTTCAACGCCAACGTTTCCATGAGTCTGGAAGAGTTGTTTGTCGGAATTTTGGAGGGACGATGAAAGTAATCGGGGTCAAATTCAAAGACGGCGGAAAGATTTATTATTTCGCGCCGAGAGAAAACGAAACATATGAAGAAGGGATGCAGGTGGTCGTGGAAACGAGCAAGAGTACGGAATTTGCGTACGTCGCGTTTCCGCCGAAGGAAGTGAAGGACGCGGAAGTGGTCCAGCCGCTCAAACCCATTCTGCGCATAGCGACGGATAAAGACCGCGAGCAGGTGAAGCGCAATCTCGAGCGCAAGCCGCAGGCGATGAAGATCGCGCAGGAGAAGATCGAAAAACATAAGCTGGACATGAAACTCATCGACTGTGAGTTCGCGTTCGACGGAAATAAGGTCATCTTTTATTTTGCGGCGGACGGGCGCGTGGATTTCCGCGAACTGGTCAAAGATCTGGCGTCGGCGTTTCATATCCGCATCGAATTGCGGCAGGTTGGCATCCGCGACGAAACGCGGCTTTTGGGCGGGATCGCGCCGTGCGGCAGAGAATGCTGTTGTGCGGGAGCGATGTCCGATTTTCGCAAGGTGTCCATAAAGATGGCAAAAGTGCAGGGGCTTTCGCTGAATCCTGGCAAGATCAGCGGGCTTTGCGGAAGGCTGATGTGCTGTCTGAGCTATGAAAACGACTATTACAGCGAGGCATATAAAAAGATGCCAAAAGTAGGGTCGGAAGTTTCCACGCCGGACGGACGCGGTACGGTCGTATCGGAAAATATGCTGAAGATGACGGTACGGGTGAAGATCGAAAAGGACGGAAGTCTGGTTTACAAAGATTTTCCTCTGGAGAATATCCGTTTCAAGAACCGCAAGGACGAAAAAGATGAAAAGGAAGACAAAGCGGATGAGGAGCTGAAAAATCTTGTGGATTGACGCTTTTGCGGGAGGAAAGAGTGCGCAAGAAAAAATTTAAAATTTTTTGTGCGTAGACTTTACGAAACGCGGAAGTTATGATATAATTAAAAAAACGGAAACGTTAGAGATTTTTTGGAGGTAGGAAACAATGGCACATAAAATTTCGGAAGAATGCATCAGCTGCGGTGCTTGCGCGGAGACTTGTCCCGTAAACGCGATTTCGCAGGGAGATACGCAGTACCAGATCGATCCGGACGTGTGCATCGATTGCGGCGCGTGTGAAGACGGATGCCCTGTCGGCGCGATCAAGCCCGAGGAGTGATCGGAACGCACAAAAAGAAGGCAGAAACTGCGCGGAAGCCTCCGCGCAGCTTTTCGCCCTTTACGGGGATATAGCTCATCTGGTAGAGCGCTTGAATGGCATTCAAGAGGTGGACGGTTCGAGTCCGTTTATCTCCACCAAGTCAAAATAATCCGAACCTTTTGGCAACAGCCGATTGGTTCGGATTTATTTTATTGTTATAAGCCGATTTATTTGACATTATATGATAAAACAAGTAAAATATATTTACTCTAAGTGTAGATTTAGAGGTGCTGTATTTCTGTCAAGTATTTATACGCGATTTCTTGCAAGAAATCCACTATAAAGCTTGAGAGTGTGTGAGACGATTGTCTGCAACAAGTAAATGGTTGCATATAATTTGTTATCACCTCCAGTAGGAATATGAGAATAAATATTATCCACGATAATATTATATCATATTTCACAATTGTGCAAAATGGAGCAGCTGGTTGATGGTTTTATGTGAACCAACAAGCACAAAAAATTTAATACCAAGTTAAGGTATGTGCCTGCCGCTAAGAGATGCTGTTCCTCATGCGGCGGGCATCTTGCTATATCAAGGTGTTTTATGGAAGAGAAAACGATGGAATTAAATCAATGGCTGGATAAAAGCAATTCTATTAAAAAGTATGCTCATTTTGATAGGCGTGTATCAATAAAAACTGTTTGGAATGAAATTAAAGAACCTCGAAATATAATAACTCATGCTTTCTTGCCTTTCATTCACTCACCTCTTATTTTTCACAAATATTCTAAGCATAAGGGACGCAAGGATAAAATTAGACAATTG
>USSJ01000249.1 GCA_900557285.1 uncultured Clostridia bacterium
AGCCGGCTCCGCCTGCGTGAAAGTCGAAAAAAATACCCGCGTGTTTATCCACGATTCCATTCCCTGCGGCGAATGCGAGCGCTGCCTTACGGGCGATTCCGATTCCTGCAGGAATATGCAAATCGCCGGCGTGAACGCCGAAGGATATATGCGCGATTTCGTCGTAACCGAAGAGGAAAACCTCTCCCCCCTCCCTCCGGGCGTTTCCGATACCGAGGCGCTGTTTACAGGGATCGTGGCAACCGGCGAAGCCGTCATCGATCTTCTCCACATCTCCAAAGGCTCCCATATAGCCGTTTTCGGAGCGGGCGAACTGGGCAACATCATCGCACAGCTTCTGATCTACCACCAGGCAGTTCCCATCCTCATCGATAACGACGAGGAACGGCTCCGCATCGCCGCACAATGCGGGATCTATTACACCGTCAAAACGGATGAACATATGCTCGAAACCGTCGAACGGATCACGGGAGGACGGCTGACTGCGGCAAGCGTGCATTGCAGCTATAACAAAATTTCCCCGACGATCCCGTTCGATACCACCGCACCCGGCGGTATGGTCGTCTACACGGGGTTCGGTTTCCCCGAAACTTCTGCTCAGATCAAAACGGCTCTCGATAAACAGCTGACGCTCACTTCCGTTGCCAACGATTATTCCAATATCGCAACGGCCATCAACGTACTGCTCAACAAAGCCGTCAATATTGCTCCGCTGCGCCTGCAGATCAAACCCGTTTCCGACGCACAAGCCGTGCTCGGAGCGGCGGCGGACGAAGCAGAAAAAGGAAACAATGTTCCCGTTTCTGTATTGAATATGCTTGCCTGATCACAAGGAAAATTATGAAATTAAGAAAGATTTTCAGAATTCTGACGAGCAAATTTTTGCTCGTCTGTATTTTATTATTGATCGAACTCGCATTGGTTCCCTGTGCGATCATCTTCTTTTCCATGGCGCTCCCGGACGGAGGTTACGCCGTCTATTCGGCTGTCCTCACCGTCATAGACGCCATCGCCGCCGTTTATATCATCAACCTCGACATGAACGCAGAATATAAGATCGCCTGGATCTTCCCCGTCCTGCTTCTCCCCCCCATCGGGATCCTGCTCTATATCATGCTGCGGCGGCATAAACTCCCCCGCCGCAGAAGACTGATCCTTACCGCCAGTTTCCGCGGCGCCAAATGCCTTTACGCAAATTCCGAAAAGGACGATTCGGACTGTAAACGCATCCGAAACGACGACTTTGCCGCACAATGCGCCGAATATGTCACCGTTCATACCGGCATGCCTCTTTCCGACTGCACGGATTATCAATACTTCCCCACCGGAGAGGCATATGCCGCTCAGTTGCTGGCAGAGCTTAAAAAGGCCGAAAAATACATCTTCCTGGAATATTTCGTCATCGAGCCCGGAAAATTTCTCAACAGCGTGCTCGAGATCCTGGAAGATAAAGCAAAAAACGGCGTCGATGTCCGCCTCATCTACGATGACATCGGTTCCATGCTCAAAGTGCCCGGAAATTACGCGGATATCCTCGAAAAGCGCGGTATCAAGTGTATGTGTTTCAATCCCTTCCGACCCGTTCTGGACATCGCTCAGAATAACCGCACCCACCGCAAAATCGCAGTCATCGACGGCAAAACCGCGTTTACGGGCGGAATCAACCTCGCAGACGAATATATCAACGAAACCCACCCTTTCGGGCACTGGAAAGATACCGGAATCCTGGTGCGCGGACGCGTTGTGCAAAATTTCAGCGCCATGTTCCTGCAGCTTTGGTCACTGCGCAATGAAAACGAGGATTTCACAAAATACCTAACGAGCGAACCCGAAGGCGATTGTCCGTGCATCGCTTTCAGCGACGCTCCTTACGGCCAGAATACCAATGTCTGCGAAAATCTGTACCTGAAGATCATTTACAACGCAAAAAAATACGTATATATCAATACTCCCTACCTCATCCTCGACGGAGAAATGCAGCGGGCTCTGGTCACGGCCGCCCGTTCGGGCGTGGACGTACGCATTACCGTCCCGCATATCCCGGACAAAAAATATGTCTTTGCCGTTACCAAAGCATTTTACTCGCAGCTCGTGAACGAAGGAATCAAAATTTATCGCTACACGCCCGGCTTTATCCACGCGAAAAGCATTGTCAGCGACGATAAATACTGCATCATCGGCTCGACCAATATGGACTTTCGCAGTTTCTACCTGCACTTTGAATGCGATCTCCTGTTCTTTGACCCGCGCGTCTGCAAAACGCTCTACGATGACTATATCGCTACCTGCCTGCAGAGCCATCAGGTAGACACCAATGAGATCAAAGACAGTCTGCACAGCCTGATCTATCGCTCGATCCTGCGCATTTTTGCTCCGCTGATGTAATTTCGCTTTAAAAACAGATAAACGTATTATCATTTTCAAAACAAACTTTTTTAACGGGACTACAACGAATGATCAAATTGATTGCCAGCGATCTGGACGGAACGCTTCTCGATAACGAAGGAAAATTGCCCGAAGGCATATTTCCGGCTATTGAAAAACTCGCCGCGCAGGGGATCCTGTTCTGCCCTGCCAGCGGCAGACAACTCACCGCTTTGAAAAAAATGTTCGAACCCGTTTCGGACAAGATCCTGATCATGGCGGAAAACGGAGCGATCGTTTCCTATAAAAACGATCTTTTGCGCTGCGACAGCCTGCCCAAACAAGATATTTTGGATGCCCTCGGCGCGGTTGCATCCGTGCCCGACGCGCACCCCCTGCTATGTACC
>USSJ01000250.1 GCA_900557285.1 uncultured Clostridia bacterium
CGATCACGGCGAATGCGGAATCGGCGAACATCGAAGGATTCGTCTATACGACGATGAACGCGGTGTCGCAGGCGGGCCTCACTTTTACAGGCCAGAATTACGGCGCGCACAAAAAGAAAAACATCGACGCGGTGTTCTGGGACAGCCTTTTTATTGTCACGCTTATCGGGCTTGCACTGGGACTGGGCGTCTATTTTGCGGGATCCTTTTTCATGGGGATTTATACCGAATCGCCCGAAGTCATGGCGATGGGCGTGGAACGCATGAGCGTCATCTGCACGACCTATTGCCTGTGCGGGATCATGGAAGTGCTGGTCGGCTCCATGCGCGGCATGGGACATTCCGTCCTGCCCATGTGCATGTCCATCGTGGGCGTGTGCGGCCTGCGCATCGTGTATATCTATACCTTTTTTGCCGCCAACCGAACGCTCGTCAACCTCTATCTTTCCTACCCCATCAGCTGGATCGTGACCATCCTCGCGCATGCCGTGTGCCTGATACTCGTGCGGCGGAAGGAATTCCGCAAGATCGACGCGGCAGACGCGGTAAACGGCGCGGCTTTGCAGCGGCAGGAATAAAAACGCCCCGAAAAAACCTGCAATATATCTGAAAAATACCTGAAAAACGCCTTTGCTTGCGGGTTTTGCCGCGGCAGGGGCGTTTTTTGCCGAACGCAGACGGACGGAAAAAAACGGATTTTCGGGCGAAACAATTCGGAAAGGCGGGCATAAAAGGAAAAAACGCGCATACAATGGCAGTATGGAAAAAAAGCGTATTTTCTGGTTTTGTCTGGCGGGATTTGCGTTCGTATCGGTGATCGGGGCGCTCTCGCACTTTTTTTACGAATGGAGCGGTTATAACCGCGCGGCGGGCCTGT
Source organism: uncultured Clostridia bacterium (assembly GCA_900557285.1). Taxonomy (GTDB): domain Bacteria; phylum Bacillota; class Clostridia; order Christensenellales; family Borkfalkiaceae; genus Borkfalkia. The sequence continues at coordinate 878 of USSJ01000250.1, forward strand.
TCTTTGCGGCGAACGAGAGCACCTGGGAACATCTGAAACTGGCGATTTTCCCCACGCTCGTCTTTTTTCTCGCGGGCATGGTCTTTCTGCCCGAAGATAATTGCATCGTTGCGTTTTTTGCGGCGCTCGCCCTGCCGATGCTGCTCATCCCCGCCCTGTTCTATGCGTATACGGCGATCGCGGGAAGATCTTTCCTTGCGGCGGATATCGCCATCTATTTTATTTCCGTCTTTGCCGCCTTTGCGGCGGCGTACGGCATACTCCTCCTGCCGCCGCTGAAAAAGGGCTGGAATATCACCGCGCTGGCGGGCATTGCCGTCGTCATCGTCTGCTATATGACCTTTACCCTCTTTCCTCCCGAAATTTTTCTCTTCCGCGACCCACTGACGGGCGGATACGGCCTGCGCGCCTGATTTTTTTGCCCCCTCGACGAAACGCCTTTTCACGGGGCAATGTTCCGCGCTGCGAGGCATTGCACCGTTGCGCGGGGTTTGTATCGTCGCACGGAGAAAAAGTCCGCCTGTGTTCCCGAAGGGTACGCATCGCAACCCGTGCGCGGAAGGGGCGCGATCATTTTTTCCGCCGCGTTTGCGCAATGATAGTAAAGGAACGGGCGAATTTTATTCCGAACGCTATCATGAGCGAAAGGCGCGCGAGGGGTAAAAAAGACGCGATGCGGCTTGGTATAAAGCAAAACGCCGTTTAAAGCCGCTGTTGCGGCGAAAACGGAGCGTTTTATACTTTCATGACTTCCTGCTTTAAACGGGCGGTTCGCCCGTTTAAAGGCTGTTTTATAAGCAAATACAACGGTTGCAGATCAACCAAAGGACGGAACAATCAGAAACCGTATCGGAAAACGCCCGAACGCGCAATTTTGCGCGTTCGGGCGTCTGAAATTTTCAAGATGCGTCCGCACGGCAACCGCACAAAGGTCGCCAACCCCGCCCGCACGAAGGCGAGCGTGTGAACCCAAGCACAAAACCCGCCCGCACGAACGTGAGCGTGTGAACCCGAGCAACAAACCCGCCCGTGCGAATTCGAGTGCGCGAACGCAGGCGCACAAACCCTGCCGCACCGTACCGCGGTACGGTGCGGCGGCGTTTCCCGAAAACATTCGGTCTGATCATGGCAAAAGCCGCGGAAGGCAAAATGTTTTGCCTTCCGCGGCCTGATTTCGGTCATAAAAACCGATCGGTTCGCTTAATTGAACAGGGAGCCGTCGACGATCTGATAGGAAGAATCGTCCGCAATTCCGTCGGGAATTGTGAAATTCGAAACCTTGGATTCGACGTAAAACGCTCCGCTGATATCGATGCCGATGTTCGTCGCTTCACTGTCCGCCGTCATGGCAGGGATTTCGATCGAGCCTTTCAGAGTCAGGTTTGTTGCCGCCGCGACGAAATTCTCGTCTTTATCCGTCTGCAGATACAGTTCGAAAACGCTGTTCGAGATGGCGATCATGTCGCTCATATCGAAAGGAGTGCCGGCAGGCACGCTCATGATCTTTTGCAGAACGGTATTCAGGATCTTCGTGAAAGTTTCCTGGTTTGCCGTCAGGCGGATCTTCACGCCGTTGCTCGTATCCAGCCCGATGTCCATGTTCCATTCGGCTGCAAACGCCAGAAATTCGTCCATCGAAAAGCCGACCGTCGCGCTTGCGCTTCCCTGATTACCCGTTTCCGCTAAAATGCCTGCCGTGGAAAGATCCATCGTTTCTCCGAACGTAATCTCACTCAGGATCGTTGAAATATCCGTTTTCACTTTCAGATTATTGAAATCGCAATTTTTAAAAAATACATCTCCTGAATCCGTCTGAACGGCTCCATTTTCGATTTCGCATCCATTCAGCAATATATTGCTCATATCCGATTTAATATCTGCAAGCTTCCATT
>USSJ01000251.1 GCA_900557285.1 uncultured Clostridia bacterium
TTGAAGGGGCGAACATCGAATGCGGCACAGGCGGCGTGGCGGGCGCGATCGACAGCGTGTGCGAAAAGGACGGCAAGATTTCGTACACGGTCATCGGCGGCGGCGAAGCGACGGGCATCTGCGGCGCAGGACTTGTGGATGCGATCGCGCTTATGGTGCAAAAGGGCGTCATTGACGAAACGGGCGCCTTTGCGGACGGGATGTCAAAGTATTATATCAGCGAAAAAGTTTATATTTCGCAGGGCGACGTGCGCGCGTTTCAGCTTGCAAAAAGCGCAGTTTGTGCGGGCATTTGTGTTTTGCTTTCCACGGCGGGCGTGCCGTATGAAAAGCTCGATCGTCTGTATGTGGCGGGCGGGCTCGGATTTTATCTCGACAAGAAAAACGCTGTGAAAGTGGGATTGTTCCCTGCGGCGCTGGCGGATAAGATCGTGGCGGTGGGCAATACGGCTCTGGCAGGAGCAAGAGAGTGCCTTTGCAGGCAGGAAAGCGTAAAAAGAGCTGAATCGATTGCGCGTGGGGCGGAGTATCTGGATCTTTCGGCGTCACCCGAATTTATGGATGCGTACATCGAAAATATGAATTTCGGAGAAGAAAATGCGTAAATCGACACGAGCCGCTTTGGAAGCGGCGGAAGGCAGGATCTGGCAGTATGCGGAACTTGACTTTCAGGATATCGAATTCTCCGAAGAAGTGGTTGCGGCATGCGAAGCCAACTTCTGCGGGAATTACAATAAATCCTGGCAGTGTCCGCCCAATGTAGGTACGCTGGAAGAACTGAAAGCAAAGTATGCAAAATATCCGCATGCGTTCGTGTTCACGACCAGACACGATATTGAGGACAGCTATGACATCGAAGGCATGGAAATTGCACGGACGGAGCATGAAAAAGTGGAAGATCTGATCCGTCCCGTCCTTCCGCAAGGGAGTGTCATGCTGGGGGCGGGCGGCTGTAACGTCTGTAAAAAGTGTGCATTCCCTGAGCCTTGCCGCTTTCCCGAAAAGGCGAAAAGTTCGGTGGAAGCGTGCGGGATCAACGTCGTTTCCCTTGCCAAAAAGGCAAAAATCAATTATACTAATGGTGAGAACACCGTAACTTATTTCACTTTGGTGTTTTTAGGCGGCAATGAAACTGAATGAAGCGGGACTAAAGCAGATCCTGAATTTCAAACAACTGGAAAAACTGCTGCGGAATTATTCGCTGACGAGCGGGATGGACGTCGCGCTGTACGGAGCGGACGGCGAAGAGCAGTTGTGCGTGCGCAGCCCCGGCTGTATCTGTGAATACGGCAAGGGGCATTTTGCATGTCGCGAAAGCATAGTGTTCAGCGGGAAAAAGGCGGCGGAGATCGGTTCGGCTTATATTTATGAAACGCCTTGCGGCCTGATCATGTGCATTACGCCTCTCGTACTGGAAGAGGAACTGCTCGGTTTTATCACCACGGGGCCTGTCGTTTTATGGGATAAGGACGAATTTTTTGCAGAAGAATTCCGCAAAAAATGTGAAAAAGTAGGGTTGGATACGCAAAAATGCGATCCTTCGGGCATCCGCCAGATCGATTGCAAGAGCATGACGAGCATCGCGGAAACGCTGACCATGCTCATACGGTATATGCTGCAGGAAGAGCGGAAGTATATCGGTCAGCGCCTTGAAATTTCCAAGATGAATATGGAGCGGCTGCGCGCGGCAAAGGAAATGCAGATCCGCGAATCCCAGCCGCACTACAACAAATACCCGATCGAACTGGAAAAGGAGCTGATCGCTTCGGTACAGATGGGGGATAAGAACCAGGCAAAGCAGATCATCAACCGTTTTCTGAACGAAATTTTTTCGTATGCGAGCGGAGATCTGGAGATCGTGAAGGCGAAACTTTACGAATTTACGGCGTTTTTGTCGCGCAGTGCGGTCGAGGCGGGAGCGCCCCTTGCAACGCTTACGGGCGTGATCAAGAAAAGTTCTCGTTTGCTTTTGGAGAATGCGGATTTTTCGGATATCTGCCGCGAAACGGTGGAGATTCTGGACGGATTTCTCGACGCGGTGTATGAAAGCCGCGGCAAGAAAAACACGAGCGAGCATTTGTATAAAGCGATTCAGTATATCAACGCACATTATTTTGAAGATCTGAATCTGGACATCCTGGCGCAGAACGTATTTGTGAGCAGTTACTATTTAAGCCACCTGTTTCGCCGTGAAATGGGGGTAACGTTCAGCGATTATCTGACAAAAGTGCGTGTCAGCAGGGCAAAAGAACTCTTGATGGAAGGGAGATCGGTGGAAGACGTCTCGGAGTGCGTAGGATATCGGGACGGAAACTACTTTATCAAGATCTTTAAAAAATACGTGGGCGTAACCCCTTCCAAATACAGGAAAAGCGTGCTGAGCTGACAAAGCGCCGTATTTCGGCGGTTCAGCTTTTTGGGCAGGAACTGTTTGCTGCTGAAAGGCGATGTGAAAATTTCGGGGCAAACGGGAAACGCAGGCAAAGCGTTTCCCGTTTGCCCCTCTTTTTATCTCCTATAAAATCTGGCAAAAGCACAGGAAGATCGCAATTTTTTTTATAGTGCATTTTAAGAAACCATCTGTTGCAACGAATCGTCTTGGAAAGGAGCGGCGATATAAGAGGCGGGCCGATGAAAAAACGGACGCAATTAAAAACGGACGCGATGAAAAAACTATGCAATTGTTGCCGGGTCAAAAAGCGGGGCGGGATCGCCCCGCTTTTTGACGTTTAAAAAAACGAAAATCGGG
>USSJ01000252.1 GCA_900557285.1 uncultured Clostridia bacterium
CTTTCCCCCAATTGATCTCCGTCCCCAAAACAGATATCGTTCAGTTCACCGCCGTCCAGAAGCCATCCTCTTCCGCCCACAGCCTGCCAAAGATCTTCATAGACCGTCTGCAATTTTGCATAGTCCCCCGCCACATACTGCCCCTCTTTGGTTATACCGAAAAAGTTGCAGCCCTCTTCGCCCATGCCGCCGTTCACATGCGTCATGGACACACCGTCTTTGATAAGAACTCCTTCCGGATAGTTGTGATCGTTCATTCTGAAAAATCCGCCGTTGCAGGCAAACAGAACATCTTCCCCGTCATTCTGCATCAGTTGCGCCGTATTCAGAACGGTCGAAACGACAGGCGCTCCCTTCTGATAATCGGGATGCGTCCCCACCTTCAGCTCCCAACCTGCCCCCGCTTCCGCTATGAGCACATACGCCGTCACTGTGCTTTGGTTTCCGTCCGTCATCGTAAACCTTTCGTAAGATACCCCGGGAATAACCTGCGTCGTTTCCGAATCGGATTGCTTTTGCAGATGCGTATTGAGATATTCCCAGCACTTAAGATGCTTGTTCCCGCTTTCCCGTACGACTACATTCCTTTCACCCGTCAGAAAATACCTTGTAACAAAACTATCCACCGACTGAGATAAAATCTCACGATCCGAACAGATCCCCGCATATTTATCCCCGAATTCCGCTTCATATTCTTCCGAAGCAAGTCCCGAAGCGACCGCCCCGTCCGCGTTCAGCACTCCGATATAAAGACAATATTCCCCGTCCGAAACCGCCAGATCGTTCACGCCAAGTTCATACCCGCTTTCTTCCAGAAGACGTTCCCGCAGTTCGTACGACTTCATCTGCGCACGGGTATTGGATATCGGATATACAATGTCGTAAAAACCTAACGGAACGCCATTGAACATGACACTGTCCACCTGATAATCCCCGGAGGAAAAAATCTGCGCCGTTTCCGAGAATTCCTGTCTGACAAAATACTGTTCAAAAGCCGACAACACCGCTTCGTAGCTGCCCGTTTTGGTCTGAATATAAATATTCCCGTTCAAAACGCCCGCATACCAGCCGTCTTTTTTTGCCATCCTCGACGTATAGTCACTGTACTCTCTCCCGCGGACGGCGCCGACAAGAACTTCCTGTCCCTCCGCCGCCTCCGTATCGGCTACGACCGTCAAAGTTTCCCCGCCGCAGTCCTTCACCGTTTCCGCAATTTCCTCGGCTGCTTTCTTTGCCGCCGCATCTTCCGCCGCGTATACGATTTTATAACTGCCGTCAATATAAACGTTAGACCCTTTCCGGTCGGTCCCGTCGCAGCCGATCAATGCCGAAAACATTGCCAGAGCAAGAAAAATCGACAGTAAACACCCAATTGCTTTTTTCATCTTGTATTACCCCCTTACGCCGGACTCTGTTCGCTACAAATACCTTTTTCAATGAGAAAACCTGCGAGCTCTTCCGCTCCGGCTCTCTGACCCGCTACGCCCGGATGTCCGCCTGCTCCGCTCGTTTCCGTCGGCGTCATGTTCAGAAAATAAACCTTGCCGTCGCCTGTCCTGGAAACGACCGTTTCAAACTGTTCGGAAAGATATTGTCCCATCATTCCGTCACAAATCACAATGTACGCATCCTGATTTTTTTCACGAAGGCTCCTGATGAATTGCACATATCCGTCCGTGAATCCATCGAGCGTTCCGTTCCCTTCCATGCACCCGACATAATCGTTGTTTCCCAGGCACAACAAAATCACATCCGCCTGATAAGAAGAAAAATCCCACTTCGTCCTGTTCGAATTCAGGGCATACGTATCATACAAATCGGATACAGTTTCCCCTTCTTTCCATCCCCAGGAAGATACCGGGACAACGGCAGAGATCCCGGAAGCACACTGTTCGTGTACCTGCGCCCCGAACCTTTCGGCGACAAGATAAGGATATGCCGCCGTTCCGTCCTCATTGGCAATCGTGTCCCCTTCGCCGCGTATGGCGTTTACGCCGTAGCCTGCCGTGATCGAATCCCCGTAGACTTCAAATTTCAGCGCAGGTTTTTGCGGAGGATCGACAAAAGCCCCGTTACAATCTATTCCGTTTAAAATCAGCGCACCTTTGGCCGCAGAATTGACTTTCACCGCCCTGATCGTATGGCACAATCCATCCGCCAGCCCCGCCGCAAGATCGATCTGCTTGGTGCCGGGTGAAATTTTCAGCATTTGCGCCTGCGCAACGCCGTCTGCATAAATTTTGAGTTTCAGATCGAAAGCCGTAGCGTGCAGGCGCGCCGAACATTCCGTCCCGATAAAATTAAATTCGAAACTTCCTGCCGTATTCAGAAAAGTGATCCCGTTCTTTTCCGACACAATGTTCCTGCCGTAATAATTGATCTGCGTTTCATCCTGCAGATCGATCTCCTCCCGTCCCGCATAAACGCGGACTTTCGTACCCGCACTTCTGACACCCGAAGTTTTATCCGTTGCAAAAACGACAGTCTGACCCTCCGATACCGCCGTCACAACACCTTCCGCAGATACTTTCGCAACTGTTTCGTCCTCTGAAAGCCATTCCAATTCGCCGATTTTTGCGTCCCGCCCGTTTACCGTAAGCGTTTCCGCCTTCAACGCAAATTCACCCCGCGGCAGCAGATCCACCCGTTCGCGGGACAATTTCAGTTCTGTCTTTCCGCTTTGCGTTTGTGCGCAGGATACCCCCGCAAAGCACAAAGCAACCGCAAGCAATCCTGACAGAAT
>USSJ01000253.1 GCA_900557285.1 uncultured Clostridia bacterium
AGCAGACAGGAGGCGGTCATTCTTTGCCCGCCTCCTGTCTGCCCTGATCCGGCAGTCTCATTGAAAATTCAACAAATAATTTCCCTTCTGAACGCTTCACAAAACCATCACTTTCGTAAAAACACTTCCGTGACAGGCGTTCTGTACTTTTCCTCCCCCCGTATCCATTCAAGGCTTTTTTCGCCTGAACATTCCGAAAAGAATCTCAAAAGCGTATTTGCCGCACAATATTTTTAACCGCGGCAGTTTTTCCAAACCTGCATATTCGTCAGGCTCTGTGCGTCACTGAGTTCCGATAATCTTTTGAAAATTTTCTCTGCGTGCTCCCAACAGTCATGCAGATCCAGTTCGTAAGAATGCCCCCAAAGATAGAGAAGGCCATCTTTCTTTTCATCCGCAAAGCGCTCGATGAGCGTTTCCGTCTTTTCGTCCAGAATGTGCGCCGTAGGATTCCATACCATAAAATCTTCGGGGAAACCAAAATCATAAGTGGAAACGATTGTGCGGGCGTAACGGATATCCGTATATTCGCGGACAGTTTCCGTAACCAGCCTGTCGTAATTCGGATGTCCGCCCGGATATGCCATGCCGCGCACCGCATACCCCGTCAGTTCGCTCAGCCTTACCGAATCGCCGATGACTTCTTCCAGAATACGGCGGACGGAACAGCCCGTCAGCATCGGATGCGTGCGCGTATGCACCGCCACTTCAAAACCGTCGTACAGCGAAGGCAGTTCCTCCGCCGTGATCTTGTTGTGCGAAACGCTCTTCCCGTTCCCGAACTGAAGCTCCCCCGCCTTGCCGAGAAGCCCCGAATTGACGTTGAACGTGCATTTCAGCCCGTATTTTCTGAGCAACTGCACGAGCCGCCTGTCCTGCGTTACGCCGTCGTCAAAGCTAAGCGTGAAATATTTTTTCATACATTCTCCCCCTCGCCTTTTGCAAGTTTACAAATTGCAGCCGCTCACATTCTCTTTGCTACGGCCTTCAAAAACGCGCGCGAATTGAGTTTCTTCGGCGTGATGCCTTCCGCATGGAACAAAGGTACCAGATCGCCCGTCATCTCGCCCTCTTCGATCGTGCGCACCGTCGCCTGCTCCAGACGTTTGGCAAATTCGACAAGTTCCGGCGTATTGTCCAGCTCGCCGCGCTTTTTCAGCGCACCCGTCCAGGCAAAGATCGTCGCCACCGAGTTCGTGGACGTCTCTTCCCCTTTCAGATGTTTATAATAGTGCCGCGTAACCGTGCCGTGCGCCGCTTCAAACTCATAATTTCCGTCCGGCGAAACAAGCACCGACGTCATCAGTCCCAAAGATCCGTACGCCGTCGCCACCATGTCGCTCATCACGTCGCCGTCATAGTTCTTGCACGCCCACAAAATTCCGCCTTCCGAACGCACGATGCGCGCGACCGCATCGTCGATCAGCGTGTACATATATTCGATGCCCGCTTCTTCAAACTTCGCTTTGTATTCCGTTTCGTAAATGTGCGCAAAAATATCTTTGAAATGATGATCGTATTTTTTGGAGATCGTGTCTTTCGTCGCAAACCACAGCGGCATTTTTACGTCCAGCGCGTAATTGAAGCAGGAACGCGCAAAACTTTCGATGGACTTATCCAGATTGTGCACCGACTGCACGATCCCGTCGCTGTTTTTAAAATCCTGCACCAACAGCTTTTCCACGACTTTCCCGTCCGCGTCTTCCACCACAAGATACGCCTTCTCGCCCTGCTTTACCTGCGTTTCCACGCCCGAATACACGTCGCCGTACGCATGACGCGCCAGCACGATCGGCTTTTTCCAGCCGGGAATATACGGCGTGATCCCCTTCGCCAGAATAGGCGCACGAAAAACCGTTCCGTCCAGAATACGGCGGATCGTTCCGTTCGGGCTCTTCCACATCTGTTTGAGCTTGTACTCCTCCACGCGCTGCGCGTTGGGCGTGATCGTCGCACACTTCACCCCGACTTTATATTTTTTGTTCGCATTCGCCGCGTCCACCGTCACCTGATCGTTCGTCTCGTCGCGGTGTACCAGCCCCAGATCGTAATATTCAGTCTTTAAATCTACATACGGGCAGATCAGATCTTCCTTGATCCACTGCCAAAGTACCCGCGTCATTTCGTCCCCGTCCATCTCTACGACGGGATTTTTCATTGCGATCTTTGCCATATTCCAAAGCTCCTGTTTTACTTTTTTCCCATTTTACCAAAAATCCGAAAAAAAAACAAGCATTTGCCCGCCGCCCTTGTAAGCCCGCAAAAAATATCGTTTATCCAAAGTTCACCCGCACCGAGCCCGAATTCCCCCTTTACCTCACACCGATCCTCGCCCGCTCTTCCTTCCTCCTGCAAAAAAATGTTTTCTTCTCCCCTCAATCTGCAAAACTTATCCACTTCTTATCATACTCCCTTCTTATCTTACTCTTTTTATCTTATCCCTTTCTTACCTTTTTCTTATCTTACCCCTTTCTTTCAATGTATAAAGTGAGAGCGGGCGCACAATATTTGCGCCCGCTCTCCTTTCTGCCGCTTGAACCTGAAATTTTTCACACTCAAAACGGAAAATGCGTTCATTTTATGCTGTTTGTCAAAGTTTCATATTATGACCGCCTGCCCTTCTCTTGCTCGGTTCCTGCCGGACTTATTCCCGACTTATATCTCTTACACCGGGCTTATTCCTGACTCATTCCCGACTTATTCCCGACTTATGCCAAGCTTACGCTCGTCTTATACCTGTT
>USSJ01000254.1 GCA_900557285.1 uncultured Clostridia bacterium
GATGGCGTTGCGGAGAAAAGAAAGAAGGGGGATATTATGCTCGCAATAGAGAGAAGAAACGCGATACTGTCTGTTTTACGAGAGGACAAACATGTAGTCGTCAGTGAATTGGCGAAAGCGTTTGAAGTTTCGGAAGAGACGGTGCGGCGTGATCTCGATAAACTGGAGAAAGAAGGACTGGTCGTCAAGACATATGGCGGCGCCGTTATCAGCGAAAACAATTCGGTCGAGTTGCCGTATGTTGTCCGTAAGAAGGCGAACGTGACTGCAAAGCAGAAGATCGCCGAATTAGCGGCCGGCATTATTTCGGATGGCGATACGCTGATTCTGGATGCCAGTTCAACGGCAGTATTCATCGCGCAGAAGATCAAAAGCAAGAAAGATCTGACGCTGATCACCAATTCGATCGAAGTTCTCATGGAATTGTCGGACGTGACGGGCTGGAAGATCTTATCGACGGGCGGACTGCTGAAAGAGCGGTCGTGTGCGTTGGTAGGAAACCAGGCGGAAGAATGTCTTTCGAGATTTCATGTAGACAAGGCGTTTATATCCTGCAAGGGCGTACATCCGGAATACGGTTTTTCGGACAGCAGCGATATGCATGCTTCGGTGAAAAGGAGCATGATACAGAGTGCGGCGCAGGTCTTTTTTGCGGTAGATTCTTCCAAATTCGGGAAATTATCGCTGACGACGATCAGCAATTTTGAGAGAGTCGAAGCGATCATAACAGATCAGAAGCCGAGTGCGGAGTGGGAGCGTATCTTTGCCGCAAACGATGTGGAATGTCTTTATCCGGAGGTCGAAAATGTCTGAAACAAAGGTTATTTGTTTTGCGAACAACAAAGGGGGCAGCGGGAAATCGACCACCTGTTCGAATGTCGGATATTTTTTGGCGGAAGCGGGACACAAAGTTTTGCTGATCGACGGAGATATGCAATTGAATCTGTCGCTTGCATTTTTTGATGAGGAAAAGGTTCTTGCCATGGCGGCAAGCGAGAAGAATCTTTTCAATGCGATCAAAAAGCAGGACGATCTGTCGGATTATATGGTATCGACGGGGTATCCCGGGTTAGATATAATTCCTTCTTCGACATTGATGAGTTCGATTGAATTCGAGCTGTTTTCCAAGTGGCAGAGGGAATACATTTTGAAAAAGTGTCTGCTGAAGCTGAAAGAGAGCGGCAGATACGACTATATACTGATCGATTCGCCTCCGACGTTGGGCGGATGGGTCATGAATATTCTGGCGGCGTCCGACTATCTCGTCATACCCGTAGAGGCGAGCCCCTGGGGGTTGTTCGGGCTTTCCAACATGTTCGAATTTTTGTCGGAAGCAAAAGGTGTGGCGCCTGATCTGAAGGTAGCGGGGATTGCCGTTACGAAGGTCGACGGGCGGAAAAATTATTTTAAACAGACGATGGAAACTCTGCGTGAGCTGCCTGCGCATTTGTTTGAGACCTGCATCCATCTGGACAGCAGTATTGAATGGGCGCAGGACAACAGCAAACCGGTCGGAAAGTACCGGAGAAGTTCGCGCAGCAGTAAAGAATATCAAACGTTAACGGAGGAGATCGAAGCGGTATGCCGATAGGAAGTGCAAGTATACGTCGTGCAACAGGCGCGATGAACAAGTCGGAAAAGAAGTCGGAGAAAGCAGCTTTTGCAGTACAGACTGCACTGGCGGATATAGCGGTTGATAAAATTACGGGTACGTTGCCGCAGGCATCGGATTCGATGATCAAGTCCGTGAAAAAATACGGGATCATGGAACCCGTTTCGCTGCTTGCGGAAGGTGAAAAGTTCCGCATTGTATCGGGTGCTGGCAGGGTCGCGGCGGCGAAAGCGTGCGGCTTGGAACAGGTCAGGGCGGTTGTCATTACGTTGGAAGGCAGCAGCGTTACGGGTGCGAAAAAGGATCTGACGGCTGTTTATAAAACTGCCGCTTTGGATGAACTCGCGGTGGCGGAGTCCGGGACGGATCCGATCCATGAGGAAAAGTTTAAGGCAGCCCGTTCGATCGGATGCGATCTTCCCGATTATCTGTTATAAAAAAGAGGCTGAAGATATCCTTCGGCCGAAAGAGAGTCTGGCATGAAAAGTTTTGATATAAAGACAAAAATATATTTTGGCGATAATGCGATGGACCGCGTACGCGAGCTTCCGTATAAGCGGATCATGGTTATAACGGACAAGTTTTTTTCCGGAAGCAGTATGTTGCGCATTGTAACGCAGCCGTTGAGTGAATCCAATAAGGAATTCCGCGTTTTTAACGATGTGGTTCCCGATCCTCCGATCGATAAGATCGTGGTGGGGGTCAAAGCTGTTTTGGATTACAAACCGGATTGTCTGATCGCAGTCGGGGGCGGATCCGTAATCGATTCGGCCAAAGCGATCCGTGAATTTGCTGTGCGTATGCATGAGTCCAAAATTGCGTTGATCGCGATCCCTACGACCAGCGGAACGGGTTCAGAGGTTACGTCTTTTTCTGTGATCACAGATCCTGTGCGTCATATAAAGTATCCGCTTGTTTCTGAAAGTATGCTTCCGGAAGAAGCGATTCTGGACGAGGAACTGGTCAAGAGCGTTCCGCCCAATGTTACGGCGGATACAGGTATGGACGTTTTGACGCACGCGATTGAAGCGTATACCAGTATGAATAACAATGAGTTTTCGGCGGCACTTGCGGAGAAAGCGATCGAGATTTGCGGGGCTTTTCTGCTTCGCGCTTATCTGGACGGG
>USSJ01000255.1 GCA_900557285.1 uncultured Clostridia bacterium
GCAGCAGCAAAGGTATTTCGATTTTGCCGCTTAAAAGCCGCGGATGGCAAAAACATTTGCGATCCGCGGCTTTTAAGGGAAAAGGTTTGTTTTCAGATCTGCGCGGGGGTTCTTATTCTTCGCCGCGGATGAGAACGTTCGGAATGAAGGGCTTCAAGAGTTGTTTGAATGCCTGCATTTGCGCGTCGGGACAGGGGGAAAGGCCGCGGCAAAGCACGGCGTCGCTGTCGCGGAAGTTTTGCAGAAAGTAGCGTTTTGCGCCGCGCAGCCATTGCCCGATGCGGATAAAATCCTCGCCCTTGTGCAATTCTTTGACGACCGTGGTGCGGAATTCGTAACGAACACTGTCGGAAAGGAGGAAATCGGCGCTTTCGAAAATTGCGTCCATATTGACTTTCACGCCCGCGGTTTTGGCATAATTTTGCGGCGAATTTTTGATGTCCATGGCGACAAAATCGACGAGTTTACCCTTGCAAAGTTCTTTCAGCCGTGCGGGAAAAGCGCCGTTGGTATCCAGTTTGACCGCATAGCCGAGCGATTTGATCTCGGCGATCAGGTCGGGAGTGTCCGTCTGCAGGAGCGGTTCGCCGCCCGAAACGCATACGCCGTCCAAAATCCCTTTGCGCTTTTTAAGAAACGCCAGCAATTCTTCGCGCGAGATGTCGCCTTCGCCGCCCTCGAGGATCTCGCCGTTCTGGCAGAAAGGACAGCGGAAGTTGCATCCGCGCAGAAAAACCGTGCAAGCCACTTTGCCGGGAAAATCCAGAAGGGTGGTTTTTTGCAGTCCTGCAATGGTCATGTTCGCTTCCTCCGTTTTCGGTTGTAATCTTTCGCAACCGGAACATTTTTTTATAGTATACACCGCGGCGCGGGAAAAGTAAATCCTTTTGCGACGATAGAAATGGGCGCGCTTCACGATTTTTCATAAAAAATTCACTGTTCTATGGTATCGGTTGCCATAAAAAGTGTTATAATATTGCTATCAAAAAAAGGGAGATGGGATTATGAAACGGTTTACGAAAACTGTTTTGACGGTACTGGCGGTCATGGTGCTGGCTTTCGCGCTGGTGCTTGCGGGCTGTTCAGGGGAATCCGCGTCGGTGAAAAATATTCTGAAAACGTCTTCCAATGCCGACGGGGATGTCTATACCATCTATTATTCGGACGGGACATCGTCGACAATTACGATCAGTAACGGAAGCGACGTCACGGCGAAGGATTTGTACGAGTATTATAAAGAGATCTATAACGACGATCTCACGTACGACGAATTTCTGAAAAAGTATCTTGCGGAACCGACGGACAATGCGTCGGTGATCGGGTCGTGTCTGCAATCGGCAGTGAAGATCTACACGGAGTTTGTGGAAAAAACCACGATGGATGATTGGATAGGCGGGAATCGCAGAGAAAATAAAGTGGCGATGTATACCGGCTCGGGCGTAGTGTACCAGATTCAGGACGATTATACTTATATTATTACGAATTATCACGTTCTGTATGATGCGAATGCTTCGGCGGCAAACAACGGAAACATGGCGCGCAGGATTGTCTGTTACCTTTACGGCAGTGAAGGTTCATATACCAACAAGGGTGTGGATTCGGACGGACTGAGTGTTTATGACTATGGTGTTTACGGAATTGAATGCGAATATGTAGGCGGATCGATCAGCAACGATATTGCGCTCATCCGTGCAGAGACAGAAGATATTCAGGCGATCAATCCGGATGTGAAAGCGGCAGAGTTTGCGGAAGAATATCATGTCGGGGAGACGGCGATCGCGATCGGCAATCCCGAAGGGGAAGGGATCAGCGTTACCGAGGGTATCGTGAGTGTGGATAACGAATACATTAATCTGCAGATCGATACGGCGGTGCGTTCATATCGTTCGCTCCGTATCGATACGGCGATCTATGGCGGAAATTCGGGCGGCGGACTGTTCAATCTGAAAGGTGAACTGATCGGTATCACGAACGCAGGGAACTCGACCGATCAGAACATCAACTATGCGATCCCTCTGGAGATTGCGAAAGGCACGGCGGACAACATTCTGCATTACTATTTCGGCAGCGGCGATAACGTGGGGTACGGTATCAAATTAGGCGTGCAGGTCGTGTCGCAGAATTCGAAATACGTCTACGATAAAACCAGCGGATACGGTACCATCCGGGAAGAGATCGTCGTCGATTCGGTCAATTCCGGATCCATTGCCGACAGCATGGGGCTGGAAATGAACGACATCCTTCAGACGATCAAGATTCAATCCAAGAGCGGCGAAACGCGTGAAGTGACGTTGGACCGTAATTTCGATATTTCGGACGTTATCCTGACCATCCGCGCAGGCGATACTATTTCGTTCGGGATCGTGCGCGGCGGGGAAACTAAGGTTTCCGCAGAATATACCGTCAAGGAATCCGATCTTGTGGAATTGGGCAGCCTGTACGATTCCAACAGAGGATAACCGTGCGGAAAACGGTGTGTTCTCCTTTTCATGAAGAAATCCTCTGAATCTGTCGGGGTTTTACCCTTAAAGGTTTTGAATTTGTTTGATTTTCCTGATTTTCTTTTAAACTCCTCCCAAAAGGAAAATTCACAAAAAGAGAGAGCGCAGAAATATCTGCGCTCTCCCTTTTTATCCTTTTCTTCTGCGCCCGTCTTTGCACTTTCGTTGCAAAGACGGGCGCAGAGAAGGCAAATCAAAACGGACAAGGCAAATCGAAACAGGCGGGGTAT
>USSJ01000256.1 GCA_900557285.1 uncultured Clostridia bacterium
TCATTCCGACCTCACAGCCCCACGATCGCGTTGCGGAACACCGTTCCCACTTCCGACGCAGGAATAAAATGCAGCTCTCCGCGCACGTTTTCGGGAATCTCCTGTTCGTCCCGCTCGTTCTCTTTCGGTATAATGATATTTTTGATCCCGACCCGATGCGCCGCCAGCGCTTTCTCTTTCAATCCGCCGATCGGCAGTACCTTTCCGCGCAAGGTGATCTCGCCCGTCATCGCAATATCCCTGCGCACAGGCTTATGCGTGAACGCGGACAGGATCGCCGTCGCCATCGTGATACCTGCACTCGGCCCGTCTTTCGGAGTAGCCCCTTCGGGTACGTGAATATGAATGTCCGTTTCCCCGAATACTTCCGGCGCAATGCCGTATTCGTCCGCGTGCGCCCGTATATAGCTGATCGCCGCACGCGCAGATTCTTTCATAACGTCACCCAGTTTTCCCGTCAGAAGTATCTCGCCTTTCCCGGGCATCGCCGAAACTTCGATCGTGAGCGTCGTGCCGCCGACCGCCGTCCAGGCAAGTCCTGTCGCCGCGCCCACTTCGTTTCCGTCCAACTTCGCATGCTCGTCATTGTAACGCCGCACTCCTAACAGGCTTTCCAGATTGTTCTCGTCCACCGTCTGCTTTTCCATCGACGGATTTTCCGCATAACGTACTGCAATTTTTCTGCAAACCGAACCGATCTGCCGTTCCAGATTCCGAACTCCCGCTTCCATGGTATACCCTTCGATCACGGCGGTGATCGCACCGTCCGTGATTTCCAGCAGATCTTCTTTGAGTCCGTTTTCCCTGATCTTCTTCGGGATCAGATACCGCCGCGCGATCTCACGCTTTTCATCCAGCGTGTATCCGTTCAGTTCGATCAGCTCCATTCTGTCCAGAAGAGGCGCAGGGATCGTATCCACCGTGTTCGCCGTGGTAATGAACAATACTTTGGAAAGATCGTACGGAACTTCCAGAAAACGATCGCGGAATGCCGTGTTCTGCTCCGGGTCCAATACTTCCAGCAGCGCGCTGGCAGGATCTCCGCGCATATCCGACGAAACCTTGTCGATCTCGTCCAGAAGCATTACGGGATTGATGCTCCCCGCCTGCTTCATGGCATAAATGATACGGCCCGGGATCGCCCCCACATACGTGCGGCGATGTCCGCGGATCTCCGCTTCATCCTTGACCCCGCCCAGGCTCATGCGCACAAACTTTCTGCCCAATGCCCGCGCCACCGATTTCGCGATCGACGTCTTGCCTACGCCCGGAGGCCCTACAAAACAAAGGATCGGCGCATTCATGCTCTTCGTAAGCTGCAGCACCGCCAAATATTCCGTAATGCGCGTTTTTACCTTTTCCAATCCGTAATGATCTTCGTCCAGGATCTTCTTCGCTTCCGCAAGATTTTCCGTGTCTTTCGTTTCCTCCGTCCAGGGAAGGTCGATCAGCCAGTCCAGATAATTGCGTATGACCGTGTATTCCGGCGAAGAAGGCGGCATTTTGTCCGTCCGCGCAATCTCTTTGAGCGCCTTCTCTTCGATCTCCGCCGGCATATGCTTGTCCTTGATCTGACGGATCAGCGACTCTTTCTCGTCTTCGTCATCCCCCAGCTCCGTATGGATCGCTTTAAGCTGCTCGCGCAAAAAATATTCTTTCTGGTTTTTATCAATATTCTGGCGCACCGTCGCACTGATCTTCTTTTCCAGTTTCGCGATCTCCAGTTCGTCGTTCAGACACCGCTCAAAGATCTTTAAACGCTCCACCGTCTTTGTCGTTTCCAGAATCTTCTGCTTCACGTCTTCCTTGATATGCAGGAACGAAAGCGCATTCCCGATATAAGCGTCCGGATCGGTTATATTTTCCAGAGCCGCCGCGCCTTCTTTGGGAAAACGCATATCGCTCATCTGAATATCGCGCATGACGTCCTGCGCCGTACGGAAATACGCTTCTTCCAGCACCGCATCGCCATGCACCGCTTTCAGTTCGGATACGTTTGCAAAAAAGCATCCGTTCTCTTCGTAAATTTCTTCCGCTTTCGCGCGGTACAAACCCTCCACATTGATCCTGAGATTGTTGGAAGGAAGTTTCCCGATCTGCTTGATCTTTACGACCGTACCCACTTTGCAGATATCTTCCGGCACGATCTCATCCTTTTCGGCATCCCTTTGCATGCTCACAAACAGGGTCATGTCACGCTCGGACGCCCTCGATATTGCGGTCAGAGAAATCAGTCTCCCCGCATCAAATACATTGTTCGTCTGCGGAAAAATCACCTTTCCCCGCAAAGCCACCAATGGCAAATTAAAAATCTTCTTGGTCTTTGGCATAGGTATTCCCTCCTGAAACTGCCCTTCTTCCGCTGCCTGTCGTTCCCTCTTAGTATACCACAAAGCCGAACCTTTTACAAGCCTATTTTGTGTATCTTTCGTGATGACAGTAAAAAGTCCTTATGATTTTTTTTCATTTTCTTTTTCTGAAACGCTTACGACTGCGGGCGGATCATCTTCCGCCTCACTTTCCCTTTCGGTTTTTTATTCCCCCGCTCTTTCCGCCGCTTGCGATTCATGAAATGCCGCAGCGCAAAAAATCGTGCTGCGGCATTTCATCACTGTTTAGCCGACCTTATTTATTTCGTTTTTTCAATAAAACGACAGCCGCCACCGCGGCGGCAGCCGATTTCGCCGCCTATCAGGCGGCCCACGATGCGGCCCCCTG
>USSJ01000257.1 GCA_900557285.1 uncultured Clostridia bacterium
CCTTCTGCCTGGGGCATCGCCGTGTTCGGAAAAGTATGCGGGCTCAACGGCTGGTATCCCGGCATCGTCAGCAAAGATCTGTATGACTTGAACGCATTCCTTTCTCTCGGTATCCTTGCCGCGTTTGCCTTTGTGTTTATTACACTCACGATCGTCACTCTCCGCCGCGTATACCGCCAGAAAGACTGACATCTTTTAAAATTTTTTAACCCGATATACAATCACAGACAATATGGAGATTTTTTATGGAAAACATTCCAAACGATCCTTTTTTGTTATTGAGTTTTCTGAATACGAAACTGCGCGATTTTTATCCGTCTCTCGGCCATCTTTGCGATGATCTTGCCCTAAATGAGCAGGAAGTTTTGCAAAAAATGCAGGAGATCGGCTATTCTTACGACGATAAACGCAACCAATTTATCTGAAACAGCCTTCCCGATCTGATTTCTCCTTCAGAAATTTTTCTTTTTCGGAAACGTCCTTTGTGCGCGTTTACAACGTTCAACACGGACAAATAAACCGCAATGAGAATATCACTGCGGTTTATTTTTTCAGAACAGAGAATATCCTTTTTACCTCTATGAAAGCGTATCGTCCGCTTATTTTTTAGAAATTCTCAGACAATTTGCAGACGAGAAAACATCCGCGGCGGGCAAAATTTGCCCGCCGCAGATGTTTTTTATTTCTATTGTTCGTCTTCTTTTTTCTTTTCTATTTCGTTCCCGTCGCTCTGTCCGCATGAAGTTTCGCACGCGTTTTCGGCAGACGTGTCCGCATTTTTAAGCTCAGCTGTTTCCGCTGTGGCAACCGTGTTTTCGGATATTGTCTTTTTCGGCGGATAGACCGCAAACTTTTCCGCGACATCCGGTTTGCTATAAAAGAGCAGCCATACAAAATATACGATCGCGGCTACGCCTACAACCGCCGTCAGCAATATTTCCTGCCAGCACCAGACGTCCGAAAAAGCGCCGAATCCCAGACCGCGGACGTTGGAAATAATATTTCCGCAAAAATTGAACGTTGCATGGATGAAAGCGCAGGTAAAGACGCCCGCACCGCGGAACATACAAATGGCAAGCATACTGCCGATCAGAAAAGAATACCCGACCTGCAAAAATACACCGCCCGAAAATCCGCCCAACAAATTTACAAGATGCAAACACCCGAACATCGCGCTCGATACGATGACGGCAATAAACCGTCCCTTTTTTCCTGTACCCGTTTTGCCGAGCACAAAGGGAAAAATCACGCCGCGGAACGCCGTTTCTTCAAACAGTCCGACGCCGATACATTCGATCGCAAACGCAAAAAAGTACAGCCCGCTCCCCGTTAAAAACGCAGAACCGTTGGAAAGCGCTATAATGGGCAGATTATTTACCGCCACAACCAGCGCAGGGATCGCAAACAACAGAGCTTTCCATTCCCCTTTTTGCACGAAAAACACATGACGTATGCCCATTTCCAGCGCAAGGACGATCATGATCGCGGCAAACAGAATGCGCACAAGCCCCAATCCCAGCATTTGGGACAGCATATGATCTTTGGTAAAGAGTTCCCCCATCCATTGCGTGGGAAACAAGACAAATCCCGCCGTCAAAAGATACAGGATCGCCGCGCTTTCACCGGGCGTCTTTCGCATATACAGCATTTTCGCTTGCATTGGCATTCTTCCTTTCCCTCTTTGTAAAATGCCGCCGGCCCTGCCGGCGGCATCTGCTTTTACCGCAATAAAATTTCGTCAGTCTTTCAGTATATATGCAGCGCCGAACGCTCCTTCATCCACGTGAATACTCAATACAGGCCCCGCGACGCGCTGATGAATGTAGACGGAGGGCAAACGCTGTTTGAGCATCTGTGTGAATTCGGATACGTCCGTATCCTCTCCGCAACGGCAGACGATCAGCCTGCGCGAATTTTCGGGAACCAGCGAAACCATTTCTTCCAGCCGCTCGCGCACACCGCGCGCATTGCCTTTGAAAACGATCTTGCTTTTCAGTTCAAAAACAGGGCGCAGGTTCAAAGTCGTTTTGGCTTTGGCGTTGTTCAGCCTGCCTCCAAACAAAAGTCTGTCCAGCGACTCGACCGTAAATACCATTCCGATCTTCTTTTTCAGCCCTTCCAAGTGCTGCGCGATCTCTTCAAAAGACAGCCCGCATTTGACCATGTTGACCGCTTCATCCACCAAAAGATGCATTCCCGCTCCGATGGTCGCCGAATCGATCACGCGGATATGCCCGCCGACCTGCCCCGCCGCAAAGCACGCCGAAGAATAGGTACCCGAAAGCGCACTCGAAAGCACGATGCAGATCACTTCGTACCCGCTTTCCACCAGCGATGAAAATGTGCGGATAAAATGATTCAACGTCGGCTGCGCTGTCTTGCAAGGGCTCAGCTGCTTCATCATCTGCATATAACTCCCGTTGTGCCCGGCAGCATATTCTTCGTAAAAATTCGGCCCGAGCTGGTAATTGAGCGGTACCACACTCAAAACGCCGCGGCTGGATATCTCCTCCGCCGAATACCCTACGGACGAATCGGTTACGATGGCGATCATATTCTCCTCCTTGTCTGCTCGATTTGAATGCAGACTGCAGACTTGGGCTTGCGCCCGTTTATTTAGCACTGTTTCTTTTTCCATTAGGCTCTGTCACAACAAATGGTTGATTTTTGACGAGAAATAGCGTATAATAATAG
>USSJ01000258.1 GCA_900557285.1 uncultured Clostridia bacterium
TTATATCGCGGGGTGGAGCAGCTAGGTAGCTCGTCGGGCTCATAACCCGAAGGTCGCAAGTTCGAATCCTGCCCCCGCAACCAAATGGCGGCGTAGCTTAGTTGGTTATAGCGATCGGTTCATACCCGATAGGTCGTAGGTTCGAATCCCACCGCCGCTACCAGAAAAAGGCGACATATGCGCCTTTTTTTTCATGCCTTTTTTCGGAAACGCATAAGCAATGTGTTCGGGTGCCTTCGCAGTCAGGTCGGTTTTGGCAGAAAGTGGACAGGTCGCGGACTGGACACGGGCAGAGGTGCGGACAGGACGTGGAAAAGAAGTGGACAGTGGCATGGATAGGATTTGGGCAGAGACGTGATCGGCCGCCGCAAGGATAAGAAAATTTTTGCCCGCATTTGCATGACGGACGGTTTTCATTGCCTGAAAAAGGACGAAACGACAAAAAGTGCAAAAAGGTGCGGTGAGAATGATGGAACGGGCAGGGTTTCGCGTTGTCTTTTCGGGAGATATCTGCTATAATGGACGGGTAAAAACCGACGGGGGAGAGGAGGAAACGATGCAGGCATTGACGGAACGAAAGGGAAAACTGAAAAACGGGTCGTCGCTCGTAACGTTTTCGGCCCCGCATCTGCATTCGGTGGCGTTTGCGGTGGTATTGCCGTTTGTTCCGGACGGAACGCCGGGGATATACCATCTGATCGAGCATCTGTTTTTCGAAAAGGCGGGCGCACGTCATGCGGATGAGATCAACGCGGAAATGACTTCGCGCGGAAGCGAGATCATGGGATATACGTCCATTCAGTATATGTGTTTTAATTTTACATGCAGGCAGGAAGTATTCCGCGATCAGCTCTGCTTGCTGTTTGATATGCTCCGCGAACAGGATTTCGGGCAGGAAGAGCTGGATAAAGTATTGCCCGTGATCCGCAACGAAATTTTCGAATATAATTTTTACGATTCACGGGCGTCCGATCTCTTGCGGGAATTGTGGTTCGATTCGAGGTTTATCAATTCCGTTCTGGGCAGCAGTTCCGTGCTGGACGGACTGACTTTGGAAGAAATCAAAGAGGAACGGGAAAAACTGTTCACAAAAGATATGTGCCTGTTTCTGGCAGGGGCGTTTGAAAAGGAAGATGTCCAGAAAGTTCTGGATACGTTCGGCGAATTGCCGCTTCATTCGGTGCATCGTGAGCCGCCGCGGCAGGAAGAAAAGGTAGTAAAAGAGATCAATAAGATCGGGCACGGCAGAGAATTGCAGGTTCTGGTAACATACCACGTCGAGAAGGCTTCCAAAGACCTGAAAATGGCGGTGCATTGGCTTCGCAGTGCGTTGTTTGACGGCCTGGATGCCGCGTTCTACCGCTTTTTCAACGAACGGGGATTCCGCTTTTATTCGGTGGACGGAAATTATAATATCCGCGGTGATGAACTGATCTTTTCCTATCTGGTCCACATCGAGAAAAAGGACAAAAAGCGCTTCGAACCGCTAATATCTGAGTTTGAAGAGTATGCCGCGAAAACGCCGTTTTTGAGCCTTGTCAAACCCTATCTGCACGATAACATTGTCTTTTTGTATGACAATCCCGAGCGGCTGTGTTCCCACTATGTGGATACGTGGGCTGATTTTTCCGCCCCCGTTACGCTGCAGGAAAGTTTGGACATGTGCGGATCGTTTACGGACGAAAAACTGGCAGGGTTCTGGAAAGAGATCTGTTCTTCCCTTCGCCGTATCTTTTATATCGGCCGCTGAATTGTCCGCAATGCAAAATAAATGGCAGAACTGACGTTTTTCTTATGTCGTTGAAAAGTTTTTTGAATATTGTTTTGAAAAAACATATAAGGAAGTCTTTCCCCGTTTGCGGGGAAAGACTTCCTTTTGTATTATCGATTCAGATAACATTCGGCATCATTTTGACGGTACGTTCTGTGCTTTTTGCGTTGAAATCTCAGGTTGCATGCGTTTTTTGAGGACGCGCGGGAATACGATGAGGAACACGCAGGAAGAGAGAACGGCGGAAAAGATATCGGCGGCGGGTTCTGCGTAGAAGACAGCCTGAACGCCGTAAAACAGCGGCAGGATGAGAATGCAGCCGAGGAATACGACGAGTTTTCGCATCATGGACAGCACGATGGCATACTGCGGCTGACCGAGGGCGGTGAGTCCGTCGACGAAAGCGTATTGGAAGGAGAGGGGAATGGCTCCGATCATGAATACGCGGATGCCCCAAACACTCTTTTCGACGATGTCGGGCGTGCCTGTGAACAGGGACACGAAAGGCTTCGCGGCAAAGAGGGAGACGAGCGTCATAAAGGTGGTAAAGATCAGGCACATACAGACGATGTATTTTTCCGCGCGCCGTATGATTTTTTCGTTTTTAGCGCCGTAATTATAACTGATGACCGGCTGTGAGCCTGTGCTGATGCCGAGCATGGGCATCGTAAGGAGCTGGAAAAATGCCTGCACGACGGTGGAGACCGTGATCCAGGCGTCGCCGTCCGCACCTCCGTGCGTCTGCAATACGGCGTTGGAAATGATGATGATCACGCTGTCGGTCGACATAATGAGGAAAGGTGAAATACCCAGCCGCACGATTTTGCCGATGACGCGAAGATCGGGTTTTCGCAGAACAAGGCGGATTTTCGTCCCTTTCATCCGCAGGAAAATCAACACAAACAGGAAGGAAAGAAAC
>USSJ01000259.1 GCA_900557285.1 uncultured Clostridia bacterium
CGTCGGTTCGTCCGCCATAATGATCTCGGGATTTTTCACGAGGGCGCGGGCAATGGCAACGCGCTGTTTCTGTCCGCCGGAAAGAGTATTGGGCTTGCGCTTTGCGAAATTTTCCAGTTCGACCTGTTTTAAAATTTCCTGAACGCGCGCCTTGTCCTTGTTTTTGCCTTGCAGTTCCAGCGCCAGCGCAATGTTGTCTTCCACGGAAAATTCATTGAGAATGTTGTATTCCAGGAATACAAATCCGATGAACGTATTGCGATAACTGTCGAAATCCGATTGCGAAAAATCTTTGCTGCTTCTGCCTTTGATAATGATTTCGCCGGAATCGGGAGAATCGAGTCCGCCGCAAAGATTCAGCAGGGTGGATTTACCGCTTCCGCTTTTGCCGAGAAGAAAGACCATTCCCTTTTCTTCGAAAGTAATGGAAACTCCGTCCAGGGCATGTACGGGAGCACCGCCTTTTGTCTTGTAAACCTTTGTCAGGTTTTTAATTTCCAGCATCTTTTTTCTCCTTCATTTTAATATGCCAAATCATTATACTATAACGAAAATGACACGTCAAGTATTCTGCAAAATATCGGTTAAAAATGTCGGGGGAACATAAAGTAAAGATTGACAACAAGGGCGGAATATTTTATAATGATTCCGGAAAAATCAAGGGAAGGAGCGGTTTATGCAGGAAATGATCCGTGCGCAGGATGTGCGCAAGACGTTCACGCTTTCCAGGCGCCAGATGGCGATCGAAAAGACCCACAGCAACAAAAAGGTCGCGTTGGACGGCCTGTCGTTTACGGCCTATGAAGGACAGATCTATGGTTTATTGGGGCCGAACGGCGCGGGGAAAACGACGATGCTTCGAATTCTGGCAACGCTGATCAGGGCGGATTCCGGGGAAGCGTATGTCGCGGGACACGAGGTTTTGCGTGAGGCAGAAAAAGTGCGCGCATCGATCGGCTTTTTGACGAGCGAGCTCAAACTGGAAGACTTTTTCACGCCTACATATTTATTCATGTTTTTCGGGCGATTGCACGGATTATCGGATGACGTTATACAGAAAAGGCGTCAGGAATTGTTTGAAAAATTCGGGATCGACCGTTTTGCGGAAGTAAAAGTGGGGGACTTGTCCACGGGCATGAAGCAAAAAGTATCGCTTGTGATCTCGATCATACATGACCCCAAGGTGATCGTTTTTGACGAACCGACGAACGGATTGGACGTATTGACGGCGAAGGTTGTGACGGATTTTCTTGCGGAATTGAAAGGACAGGGGAAAAGCATCGTTATTTCCACGCATATTTTTTCGCTGGTGGAAAAACTGTGCGACCGTGTGGGGATCATCATCGACGGAAAGATGGCAAAAGAGGGTACGTTGGATGAGATCCGCGGCGAAAAGACGTTGGAAGACGCATTTTTTGAAATCTACAAGGAGACGGCGAAAGAAGAATGAAAAACATACTTACGATCGTCCGCAAGGAGTTTGCGCGTTTTTTTAAAGACAAGCGGCTTGTGATCGGTACTCTGATTTTGCCGGGACTTCTGATTTTTGTCCTGTATTCACTTCTCGGTTCGGTATTTTATGAGGGGGATAAAGTTTCGCTCGTGCAGGTCGTAAATCCTTCCGAATTCTTTACCCCTGTTTTTGAGCAGGCATCGGAAGAGAACGGCAGTGCGTCCGGGCTTGTTTTTGAATATGTGGAAGATAATTCGCAGGAATCGATCGATACACTGACGGCGCAGCTGAAAGCGGGAGCTTTCCAGATCCTGATCGTATTCCCCGAAAATTTTGATGCAAATTTAGTGGTGGGCAAGCCGACGGAGGAGCGTCCCGATATCATTGTCCGTTATAATTCGGCGGATACGCAGTCGCTGTCGGCGTACAGTTTGGTGACGTCGCTCTTTGACGAAGCGGAAGATTCGCTGACAGGACTGTACAATGTGAATTTTGCGCAGAGCGGGGACGTTTCGACGGCACAGGAGACAACGGCGTCTTACTATTCGATGCTGCTCCCTTTCCTGATCCTGACATTTTTGTACAGTGCCTGCATGGGGATCGCCCCCGAATCCATTGCAGGGGAAAAAGAACGCGGCACGATCGCAACGTTATTGGTTACGCCTATCAAGAGAAGTGAGCTTGTGGTAGGCAAGATCGCGGCGCTTTCGGTCTTGTCGGCGCTGTCTGCGATCGGTTCGTTTATCGGCACCTTCTTATCCATGCCGAAACTGATGGGCGGAAGTATCGGGGATATGTTTGCGGCGTATTCGGCAGGTTCATATTTTGCGCTGTTTGCCGTTATGCTTTCGGCAGTGCTTTTGATCGTCTCTCTCATCTCTATTTTATCGGCTTTTGCAAAAAGCGTGAAAGAAGCGACAACGTTTGCCGTTCCCGTCATGATTCTGGTCATGGTTTTGGGATTATCGTCGATGATGTTCGGTGTCGTCAATGTATGGCCCGTGTATTTCATCCCGATCTATAACTGTGTGCAGGTCATGTCGCAGATTTTTTCCATGCAGTTTTCGCCTCTTTGCCTTTTGGTAACGCTCGTCAGCAATGCTATTTATATAATTCTTTTGGTTTTCATCCTTACGAAGATGTTCCAAAGCGAAAAAGTAATGTTCAATAAGTAGTTTTAAGCAACGCCCGCCGCCCGACGCAAATTTGCGTCGGGCGGCGG